>CACZPG010000065.1 GCA_902782965.1 uncultured Lachnospiraceae bacterium | reverse complement strand
TATACTTTCTGTTGCACTTTCCTGTGAGTCACCTCAACCGGACGTTATCCGGCATCCTGCCCTGTGAAGCCCGGACTTTCCTCACCTGATACGTGATCAGGCGCGATTACCTGTCCTGCTCGCTGGATGAGATTCTAACACAGAAGGTGGTGTATGTCAAAACATTGCACCATATATAATATGAAGGAGAAAAAGTAATATGATAAACAAGAGGGGTTTAAAGCTAATCTGCCTCGTTCTTATTATGCTTCTCATCATGCCATTGATGAGTCACAGCTGTGTGAATGCAGCTGATGCATTTTCAATTAATCTTAATGCCACTACTTCTAAGAATAGTGGTGTCTATGATGTTCATGCCCAGATAATGAATTCCGGAAAGAATTTTACGGGCACTCTTCGAATAGTTGTTCGAAACACCAATTACAATAATGTAGGTTATGATGTAGATATTGCTATTCCTGCCGGAAGTACCAAGGAATATGTGGTAAGTGTTCCGGAGAAATATGTGCAGACTACTGAAGATGTTTACGCAGTCATTCTTGATAAATCCGGAAAGAAAGTACACTCTGAGAAATTCCGGTCTGTTTTCAGTTCCCTCAAAGGAAAGGTTAGTGTAGGAATTCTTTCTGATCATCCTGAGAATCTGAAGGGTCTTGATCTGTCAGGAAAGCAGATTGAAAGCGATAACGTTTTCTATACCATTAAGACTCAGGAAATAGATTTTACTGAACTTGAAGACAGCCTTGAAGAAATCGGAGTTCTTGTGATTGATGATTATAATACCAGTGTATTACCGGAAGAAAAAATAGCTGCTATCAAAAACTGGATTAATAAAGGCGGTATTTTAATGCTGGGTACAGGTGATGAGGCTGAGAGAGTACTCAGTGGTTTTCAGAATGATGATATGATCACTGTTAAACCGGGAGAGAATTTTGACGCAAACCTGTTAAATGACTCCTCTACTGTTACCATTAGTAATATTCAGCCTATCGATGATTTCGTAATGCTAAATTTTAACTGTTTATGCAAGTCACAGGAGAGAGGATGTATTTTTGTTAGTACATATAAATTCAGTGATTTAACTGCGGAGCCTGAGCTTTCCAAATCTATTCTGGAAGAAGCCTACAGGAATGCATTTCAGTCAGCAACCAGCTTCATGAATAACTATAATGCACAAAGAATCAGTATCTATGATCTGGAAACTGCCCAGGCTTATATGGAGAAACCTGCAAAAACCGGAACATGGCTGATAGCATTTCTGATTGTTATATATGTAGTGATTGTAGGCCCTATTCTGTATCTTGTTCTGAAAGGAATAAATAAGAGGGAAAAGATTTGGGTTATTATTCCCTGTCTGTCGGTTCTTTTTGTCGGTTTCATTTTCCTTATCAGTCTTTCGGTCAAGGTAAAAGGTCTGGTTCTTAAGTCATTCTCTATTATTGATATGGATAAGGGAGCAGAAGAGGCTTATATTTTCGGATACAATCCTACTCCTAATGAATTTGATATTAGTGTGGATTCAAGATTGAATACCGGTACTGTAATGTGCAGTGATTCAGGGGCAGGCAGTGACTCGGCTGACGGTTCTATTAAGAGTGGGCAGAAGACTACTCTCAGATATAAACCCGGATCACCATTTGAAACCTGTGGTTTCATAGTTAATGGCAGTAGTAATGCTCAGGGAAACCTGGATGTGGATGTTCAATATAATCCATCGAAAAATCTGGGAAATGATTCGTCTATCACGAATTATAACAATGACGATACCAGCAGGATTGTAGCCGGGCTGGACGGAACAGTTACTAATAATACCGGTGTGGATTTTGATTATATACTTATTTCGGTAGGTGAAAACTATCAGCTGGTTGATGATGTAAAGAATGGTGAGAAGGTTAATATTGATATTAATTCCAACACTAATTATTCATCTGGTGGTTATTATGGACGATCAGTTTCCATTAATGATCCTGCAAGAAAAGCATATAATGATAAGAATTATGATAAGTCAGGTGAACTGGCAGCTCTTTCATTAGCATATGATTATGTTCGTATGGATGGTAATAATGAGCTACATGTTATCGGTATCGTAAAGCAGACAAGTCTGACTGACAAGAACGACACTTCCTGGAGGTGTTATCTTAAGACTATTAAAACAATAATGTACTAAGGGGGATGAAGAATGCTGTATATAGATAATCTGTACAAATATTATGGCCGATTCCCCGCTGTTCAGGGACTGACTCTCAGGGTTCCCAAGGGTGACCTTTTCGGTTTTGTGGGACCTAACGGAGCCGGAAAAACAACTACCATCAGAATAGTATGCGGACTTCTTCAGGCCTCATCCGGAGAGGTTACGGTCAATGGTATAAAGAGAGGAGTTAAGTCTGAAAACATAGCTGATCTTAAGAAATGTATAGGCTATGTTCCTGATTTCTTCGGTGTATATGATAACCTCAAGGTTTCGGAATATATGGAATTTTACGGTTCTTTGAATGGAATGAATTATAAGGATATTAACCGTGTTTCCGGAGATCTTCTGACGCTGGTTAATCTGGCTGATAAGCAGGATAACTATGTGGATACATTATCAAGAGGAATGAAACAGAGATTATGTGTGGCTAGAGCGCTTCTTCATAATCCTGAATTACTTGTAATGGATGAGCCGTCCTCCGGTCTGGATCCTGTAGCAAGAGTAGAGATGAAGGAACTTCTCATGAACCTCCAGTCTATGGGGAAGACTATAATTATCAGTTCTCATATTCTTGCCGATATTTCTGAAATGTGTAATGCCATAGGCATCATGAATCATGGAAAACTTATAACTGCCGGCAAGATGGAAGATATTATGAAATACGGAACTGATGCCAGCAGACTTATTATAGATATCAGCTCCGATGTCCGGCAGGCGGCAATGCTGCTTCAGGAAAATCCCGGTATCAGAATAGAGTCCATGCGTGAAAATGAGATAATCATCAGCGGCGTTCCCGATGACAGAATGTCAAATCAGTTAATTATGTATATGATGTCAAAAGGAACCGTTATCAAAGGCTTCCATCGTGATGAGAGAAGTCTTGAAAACATTTTCATGTCTATAACTCAGGAAGGAGAGAAGCAGAATGTTCAATCCCATTAGCAGTCCTATAATCAAAAAGGACCTTAAGGTAATATCCAGAAGCATGAAATTCTCCTGGGGATTATTTGCATATGAAGCAGTTCTGGCTATAGTTTTTCTGTTCAGTCTGTCAATAGCAGGTATAGAAAGAAGCTATTCTGGTATTTCTTCTAATACAGATATATATTCCGGTTATGTATATTTCTTCCCGATTATAGGAATTACCCAGCTTATGATAATTGCACTTATTGTGCCTATCATTACAGCTTCTTCCATATCCGGTGAACGAGAGAGAAAGACAATGGATGTGCTGATGACAACTACTACAACACCGGTTAATATAATACTTGGAAAAATCGGATCTGCTGTAGTGCGTGTTATGATATTTGTTATTGCCAGTATACCGCTTCTTTCAATGTCTTTCATGGTGGGTGGTTTAACCTGGCTGGCTCTTCTGGAATATATTGTAATGGCATTTTTCCTTGCCTGTTTCACAGGAAGCGTGGGGATTTTCTCTTCGTCCCTGTGTAAGAAATCCATAACAGCCATTATTCTATCTTATGTGATTTATCTTGGTATCTATGGATTTCCGTTTGTTGTGATGCTGATAGAATATCTTATTGATATCAATAAGACTGACTTCTATGTGGCTCCATTTGCACTACTGATCAATCCGGTATTTACATTTATAGTATTCTTTGTGGACAGAATGTCCGGTACGGACATCCTTCAGATATTCGGTGGCTCACACGGCGGACTGTGGAATGCTCTCAGAAACCCTAAGATATATATTATTATTTCTATAGTGTGTCAGGTAGGGCTTACAGCACTTTTTGTTAATCTTTCTTCAAAGCGTATCGGACCGGGAAAGAAATAAGGTTTTATTAGGTAAAGGTTAAATGGATTTTATTATCAGTTTCATCAGACGTACCCGCAGAAAACTGAATAACAGGATTATGCTGGATTCTATCGTTAAATCAATAATGTGGGGCGTTGCCTCCATGCTTGTTATTATGCTGCTCAGTTTAGTGGTGCCTATATATACGGCACCACTTATTGGGGCAGCTTTTATTGTTGTTTCTCTCATTGCCGGAATTGTTTACGGTACCATGAGAAAGGTGTCAGAACGGGATGCGGCTCTATATATAGACAGATTCGGATTCAAAGAGAAGATCATCACAGCTTATGAGAAAAGAGATAATAATGAAAATGTATATCTTCTTCAGAGAGAAGATGCAGAGAAAGTATTAAGAAAGAGGTGTTCCGAGGTTAAAGTAGGATTTAAGGTTTCCTGGGGCAGGATTGGGATAATACTGATAATGCTTGCGATGATATTTACAGCCGGACTGCTTCCTACTCCTGCAAGAATTAAAGCTAAGGAAAATGCAATAACCAGGCAGAAGGCCAAAGAAGCTGAGAAAGAAACAAAGGAACTTCTGGATGCTCTTAATAAAATTGATAAAAGTCAGCTTAGTCCCGAAGAACTGGAGAAGCTGAATAAAATGCTGGAATCCATAGAACTTTCCAAGGAGGATATTAAAAAAGCCAAAAACCAGAGTGAGCTGAATAATGCCCGTATGAGATATGATTATAAGCTTGGGGATATATCCGATGAGCTGAGTCAGATGGAAGCAGGTAAGAATTCTTCGGCAGCAAAGAGTATCAAATCAGCTAATGAAATAGCGAAGACTCAGAATAAATCTTACAACATGGTGGCCTCAAATCCTGACAGTAAAACAAACCCGGCTGACCCGAACAACCCAAATGGCCAGAATCAGAATGATCCGAACGGACAGAACCAGAATGGTCAAAATGATAAGAACGGTCAGAATCAGAATGACCCGAATGGACAGAACCAGAATGGCCAAAATGGTCAGAACAATCAGAATGGCCAGAACGGAAATAACTCAGGAAATTCGAATGATCCCAATGATCCGAATAATCAGAATGGCCAGAATAGTCAGAACCAAAACGGTCAGAATGGTAATAGCGGAAATGCAAATGGTCAGAATGGTAATAGCGGAAATGCAAATGGTCAGAATGGTCAAAGCGGCCAGAATGGTCAAGGCTCTCAGAGTGGAAATGGAAGTGGTTCCGGAAGTGGTCAGGGAACAGGCTCCAATGAACATTCAGTGGAACATAATCATGATTATGTAAGTATAGATGAACATGTTAATGGAAAATATGGAGACAACAGCACCTCCGAATATACCAGGGAGCAGAATGGACTGGCCTGGAATGGAAAGAAGGTTCCGTATAATTCTGTAATAAATGATTATTCCAATGCAGCATACGATGGAATAGAGAAGGGTAAGTATCCCGGTTCAATGTCAAAGGTAATTAAGGATTATTTCTCTGGACTTGAGAATTAGATAAAGGAGAGTATACAAATGTCAGAAATAGAAAGAGCAGCTGATGATATCATTCGTGTAAAGGAAGAGATAAGAAAAGAAATAATTGGACAGAAGGACACCGTTGATATGCTTCTTATGGCGCTATTCACAGGAGGGAATGTACTTCTTGAAGGAATGCCGGGACTCGGAAAGACCAGGCTGGTTCAGACCATAAGTCATGTCTTTGATATGTCCTTTAAACGTATCCAGTTCACTCCGGATCTGATGCCTGCTGATATAACCGGAACCAACATAATGGTTCGTGATGAAAAGGGAAGCAATTTCAAATTTGAAGCCGGACCTATATTTGCAAATGTAATTCTGGCTGACGAGATTAACAGAGCTACACCTAAGACCCAGTCAGCTTTGCTCGAGGCTATGCAGGAGCATACGGTTACGGTAGGAGATCTGACCTACAGACTTCCGGATCCCTTCTTTGTAATTGCAACTCAGAATCCTATTGAACAGGAAGGAACCTATCCGCTTCCTGAGGCTCAGCTTGACAGATTTGCAATGAAGCTTCTGGTAGAATATCCCACCAAGGAAGAATTGGGAAGAATAGTTGCTCTTACAGAAGGTGCTGTTTCGGCACCGGCTCAGAAGGTTATCGGCAGTAGAGAACTGATAGCAATCAGAAGTATTGTACAGAGGCTTCCGATAGCTGATGCCGTAATGGACAGAGCGCTTGATATTGTTATGAATACTCATAAGGAAAATAAATATATCAGAGAAGGCGCCAGCCCCAGAGCTGCCCAGCATATAGTAAGATGTGCTAAAGCAAGAGCTCTGATGGACAAGAGGCTGAATGTGGCATTTGAGGATATAGATGCAGTAACTCCTGCAGTTCTGAGACATAGAATAATACTAAGCTTTGATGCGATTGCAGATGGTGTCTCAGCAGATGCTGTGATAAAGGAACTAATGAAGTAAAGCAGAAGAAGTGGCTGATGTTATAGATAAGGCTATAGATAAAACTATAGAGAAGATATCCTATGAAAGGATCGTAGTAAGAGAACATGCAGACGATTGATTTACACGAACTCGAGAAAATGAGGCAGCTTCAACTGAATATTAAGAGAAGTCTTTCAAGTGGAGAAGGTGTCAGACGTTCGTCTGTAAAGGGACGGTCTGCGGAATTCTCCGGATACAGAGAATATATTCCCGGTGATGATATGAGGTATGTGGATTGGAATGCATATGCCCGTCTGGATAAGCTTTATATCAAGGAATACATGGAAGAACGTGAAGGCCGGGTTAATATATTTCTGGATACCAGCAAATCCATGGATTTTGGAAGGAAACTCAAAAGTACACTTATGGCTGAGATAACGGAAGTTATCAGTTATACGGCTCTTTCAGGAAGAGATGCGGCTTATGTTACGGATTTGAGAAATCCCTTAAATACCTTAAGGGTGCCGACAGGTGAAGCGGGCATCAGACTTCTTAAGAAATGGCTTGAGGATATAAGACCTGAAGGGAGCGTATCTTTATATGATTCTCTCAGGAAAGCCGTCAGATCCAGAGGAGGACTTGGATTTGTTATATCAGATTTTATGGATGAAGGTTTCCTGGATGCAGAGGAGGATATTCTTAAGCTATTTAATTTCAGAGATATACGTGCTGTCTTTCTTCAGATACTCTCAGAGGAAGAACTTGAAATAGAGGAATATGGTAATTATCAGTTCATTGATTCTGAAGCAGAAGCTAAAGAAGTCAGAGTCACGCTGGATAATGCTACCGTTAGAGAATATAAACGTTCGCTGGATAATTATACTAAGCAGATCAGAAATAAAGCTCTTAGTGCCGGTGCCGGAGCAGTGCTCTGTTCTACAGGTGATCCTCTGCCTAAGATTATATTTGAAGATCTGAGAGAGTATTTTTTATAAGTGTTGTAAAGGTATAATGCTATGACATTTGGTACATTGATACCTTTGGTTTTTCTGATAGGTGTTCCCATCATAATTATTATGTATCTGATGAAGCCTAAGGGAACCAGAAAGGTTATTCCATCTCTTCTTCTGTGGAGAGATGCAGAGAAAAACGAGAAGAGTGTTAAGTTTTCAAAGAGACTAATTAAGAACATATTGATGTTTCTTGAGATAGGGGCTCTTCTTTTTCTGATGTTTGCTGCAATGTCGCCGGTAATTAAGAAGAATGCAGATTATAAGGTTCAGAAATCTCTCATTATTATCGATTCTACCGGAAGTATGCAGTTCAGGACAGAGGATGGTCTTACCAGATTTCAAAAAGCTGTAAATGATGCTAAGGATTATGTGGAAATGTCTTCAGGAGAGATTTCTATTATTAGTGCAGGCGCCGGCATGGATCTGATGGCCAATTCTGTTCATGACAGAAGCAGACTTAAGAAAATTCTGAATTCCATGCAGTGTTCTGATGCGGCAGGTGACCTGTCAAAAGCAGAAGGAATAATAGAGTCTCTTGGAGTTGAGAAGATTTTTGTGTTTACTGACGGCAATGGTGCAGATGCTCTGGAAAGACTTGCTGACAGATATCCGATGGATATTTATGTTTATGGTGAATCCTCCGATAATGTTGCTCTCACTCAGATGTCTGTCAAAAGAAATGAGAAGGGGCTTTGCGATGTTGCCTTTGCTTATGAGATAACAGGTAATGCTTCAGCATCGTTTGATATTTCACTTTATGATGAGCGGGATAATCTGATAGAGGTTCGTACCGTTGATAACGCTGATACTAAGAGTGGTTCTGTCCTTATGCTTGATAAGGAAATCACTGGGGAATATGTTCGTGGTGAGATAAGCAGCGTTAAATTTCAGGGAAAAGATTATGAGTCAGATATAGATGGGCTTGATAGAGATAATGAGGCATTTGCTATCACTGAAGCTTCTAACGATTATGATGCTTATCTTTTTGGCGTAGGAAATATATATGTTGAGAAAGCTTACACTGCTGCAACGGGAAATGTAATGATCAAGTCAGCGTCTGATGACGATGCAATGCTGAGTGACAGAAAAACAGTAGGAATATATGATAATGCAGCACTGGTTGCTCATGATATGCCTAGAATGATTCTGGGCTTCAGCGGTGAGGGTAGTACGGAAATCCAGGGCTCAGTCATTACTGTCAGAACTGAGGAACTGATGAGTGATATGACAGATTTCAATTTCGGAGCAAGCAGACTACATGTTCTTGAGGTGCCTTCATGGGGAAAGAAACTGATGACGGTTATTCTTGAGGATGGAAGTGAAGGTACTGTTGCGTATTATGGAGAACATGATGGAATCAGAGAAATTGTCCTTGGTTTCGATGTCAGAGACAGCGAATTCCCATTAATGGCTGAATTTCCTATTTTTATAGCTGACAGTATGAGTTATCTGACAGATGAAAGATCTGTTCAGGAAACCTACATTCAGGCTGGTGGAATGATTACTCTTAATCCTTCGATAGACAGTAATACCAAACCGGAGGGAGTAAGACCTCACATTTCCCCGGTCAGGAATTATGACCTTGCCGGCTTGTATAAGGTTGGGGATACTTTCTTCGTAGTAAGATTTCCTGTAATGGAATCTGATGGAAGTGTAAGTTCTGAGTCTCTGACAAATGTAGTTTCAGATGGTTATGGAATAAGGTACAGTTCGCTGAGAAAGGTGTGCCTTGTTATCGCACTCGTTCTACTTATTATAAATACAGTCATATATTGTATGCGAAACAGACGACCGGGTAAGCTTCCTGTTGCAGCAAGGATATGTCTTATTACTCTTATAGTATTATCTATTATAGGAATCAGCCTTCCGGGAAAGCGTAGAGGAAATGCCACGATCTTTCTGGTTGATATGTCTGACAGCAGTATAATAAGTCAGGCTTCCAAGGAAGATTATCTTAGAAGTGTGATCAGTACCATGCCTTCGGGAGATTCCTTCGCTATAGTCACCTTCGGTGGAGATGCCATTACAGATCAGTTCCTTAGTACAGAACCGGAATATCTTCAAATAGCATCTGTGCCTAAGAATAACTCCACCAATATTGAGGGGGCTGTGGAATATGCCAGTGCCATGCTTCCGGATGATAAATACGGAAGGATAGTTCTTCTGACAGATGGAAAGGAAACGATTGGAGATGTAAGCAATGTGCTGGGTCTGCTTAGAGATAATGAAACAGAGCTTTGTCTTAAACTGTACGAAAATGAAGAGGTAAACGATGTTTATCTGGAATCTGCAGATATGCCGGAGAAGCTTGCTACCGGAGATAAATATAATCTTAAGGTGACCGTTTACAGCACCTATGAGACCAATGCGGTGCTGAAGGTATGGAAGGGAAGTGAAATTGAGTCGCAGTCCGAGGTGAGACTTGTTCCGGGGGAGAATACATTTGTCCTTCAGAATACTGCCGGTGACAATAGTATAGAAGAGAAGAACATATCGATAGAGGCAGAGGGCGATATAATTGATCAGAACAACCATATGGTTGCGGCTGCCATGGTTGACGCGCCCAGAAAGACTCTTCTTATTTCAGGAATGTCAGAGGATTCAACAGGTTTTGAATCTCTGCTGAAGGGATTGAATACAGATCTTACAGAAGTGTCAGCCATAAATGCGCCGGAAACAATAGCTGAGATGATGCAGTATAAGACTATTATCATCGATAACTGTTACTATACCGATCTTCCGGAGGGCTTTACGCAGAATATTGAAAGCTATGTAAAGGATTACGGCGGAGGACTGATATCTACAGGAGGAACTGAGAGCTATGCACCCGGTGGCTATACTGATACACCACTTGAAAAGGCGCTTCCGGTAAATATGCTGCCTAAGGGAGTTGATGAGTCTCCTTCACTTGCCATGGTTATGGTTATTGACTGTTCGGGTTCAATGGACAGTACGGTTAGTTATGACCAGTATGGTGGTGCTGATGGACGTAAGAAAATAGATGTCGCTGTAGATGCTGCTCAGGAAGCAGTTAATAATATGCGAAGAAACGACATGGTGGGAGTACTGACCTTCAGTGATACTTATAAGTGGAGACAGCCTCTGGTACATGTAGAAGATAAGGATGCAATCAATTCGGAAATCAATAAAATCGGAATAGACGGTGGTACGGTAATCAAACCGGCCCTTCTGGAAGCTGCTAATAATCTTAAGGATCTGGATGTTGGAGTTAAACACATTCTGCTTCTGACTGATGGAGAGGGAGAAACGACAGATTTTTCGGATGCAGTCAATCTGATAAATGATAATGGAATAACTCTTTCTACTATAGCAGTGGGAGAGGATTCTGATACAAAGCTTCTGGAATCTCTGGCCGAACAGTGCGGTGGAAGGTATTATTATTCGGATTCATCTTCAGAGGTTCCGAAAATTTTTACGGAAGAAGTCTATCTCTCCGGAGATACATATTATAAGAACGGAGATTACAGTCTCAGTATAAGCAGTGGAAATAAGCTGGTTGACGGATTGTATGCTGATGGTTTACCGAATATTTCGGGATATATAGCTACAACCGCCAAGAATGGTTCAAGAGAGGTGATTTCTACCAGTGAAGAAGATCCGCTCCTTGTTTCCTGGCAGTACGGACTGGGAACTTCGGTTTCCTGGATGTCAACGGCTTCGGGAACCTGGAATGAAAGTCTGGCCGGCATGGAGGATTATGCCTCTATGTGGAAGAGAATACTGGATATGACGGTCATGGATGAAACTCCGGGAGAAGATAAGCTTATAGTTAATAAAAGAAGAGGAGTAGCGGAGGTCAGCTTCCAGACAGATGACTATTCTGAGGATACTTCTGTAACAGGTGTGTACACTTCTCCGTCAGGCGAAACTGGAGAACTAACGCTGACTTCTGAACGTCCCGGAGAATATACAGGTTCTTTTGTAAGTGATGAACCGGGAGTTTACAGCATAAGTGTCAGAAGAAATGAGAAGAATGAGGCTGTATCAGTATGTACAGCTATTCAGACAGTTCAGTTTTCTGATGAATACAGACGTGATATATCTAATCAGAATCTGGTCAGCTTCGTTGAAAAGAATGGCCGAATTCTGAAGGAGGGTGAAAATGTATTCACCAGACTTAAAGGACGAAAGAATAATAAGAAGAGTATTACTTTAATCCTGATCGTACTTTCTATCATTATGCTCATTCTTGATATTATTGTTAGAAGATTTGATATAGGCCATCTTCTTGACAATCGTTTTGCTGTATATAGGCAGAGAAGGGCTGTGGCAGGAACTGCAGGAAGAACAGCCAATGTTGGAACTGCAGGAAGACAGACGAATGTTGGAGCTTCAGGAAGTCAGGCTTATGTTGGAACTTCAGGAATGCCGGTTGATGCCGGAGCACAAGGAAGTCCTGAAATGTCAGGCTCCGCAGAAAGTGTGTACCGAAATCAAAGCTCTGATAACAAAATAGAAAATAAAAAAAGAGATAAAAAGAAAGATAATAAAAAGAGAAGAAAAGAAGAAGCTTTCGAAAATCAGCTTGATACGGCTGCTCTTCTGAAGAAGAAAAATGACAGGAATCTTTAACCAGGGAATAACTAAAGATTTTGCAGTAAATATTGAAATTTTTGTATTTTAGTGTACAATCAAAGTGGATTGTTGCGTGTTAAGAAATACATCATTAAATCATAAGGACAGGATGACAAATGTTTAAGATAATGACACTTGAAGAGGCAGTAGAACTGATTCAGGACGGAGATACTATATGTGTGAACTCCTTTCTGGGAATTGAGAACCCGGTGGAACTTCACGAGGCAATATATGACAGATATAAGAAGACCGGTTCGCCGAAGCAGCTGACAGTTGTATCCAGTGCGGGCTTCGGTCTTTGGAATGACAGCGGCAATGCTGAAGGATATATAAGAGATGGAGCCGTAGATAAGCTTATCTGCGGTCATTTTGGTGCAATGTTCAGTACCAAGAAACTTGTACTGGAAGACAGATTTGAAGCTTATAATCTCCCACTGGGATGTGTTTCTCATGCTATCAGAGCTCAGGCCGGAGGTATTCCGGGTGCTCTTTCCAGAGTTGGTCTGGATATATTCGTAGATCCCAGAATGGAAGGACCGGGAATCAATAATATTTCCAAAGATGATTCTCTGGTGAAAATTGTAGAGGTTGATGGAGAAGAATTTCTCTACTATCAGCTTCCGAAGCTGACTGTAGCGCTGATCAAGGGAACAGCAGCCGACAGGAAAGGTAATATTTCTTTTGATGATATGTATATGTCAGGTGATGCACTTTCTATCTGTCAGGCAGTTAAGGCGAACGGCGGAAAGGTAATAGTTCAGGTAGACAAACTTGTAAGAAAACCTTCAAGACCACGTAATGCCATTATTCCGGGCTGTCTCGTGGATGCGATAGTTGTAGTTGAGAAGGAACCACTCGGAAGTGGTTATGAAGCTCTGACAGGTAGTTTCGAAATTCCTTCAGGACAGTGGGATATGTGGGTTGAGATCATTGAGAGATTATCTTCATCACAGCGTCAGAACAGTGTGGTTGCAGATATCATCGGAAGAAGGGCTTCGCAGGAACTGAAGGAAGATGATATCGTTAATATAGGAGTCGGTATTCCGGAAACCGTATCCAAATATGCAAAACAGTCGGGTATGTTAAATAAGATTACGCTTACGGTTGAGTCAGGTGGTGTTGGGGGATTCCCGGCATCAGGTCCTGTTTTCGGTGCAATGATCGGAGCGGCATCTGTGTATGATATGGCTAACCAGTTTGATCTTTATGATAACGGAGGTCTTGATATCTGCTTTATGGGTGCGCTTGAAGTGGATAGACACGGAAATGTAAATGCTCACAGGAGTCCGGGAGCTTTTGCCGGTATTGGTGGATTTGCAAATATTACCTCCAGAACTCCGGTGGTTGTCTTCTGTCTTTCCTTTACAGCTAAGGGACTTTTTGTAGAAGAAGAGAATGGTCAGGTAAGTATTATTCAGGAAGGAGCGGTGCCGAAATTCGTGAAGGAAGTAACCAGCGTCAGCTTCTCCGGAAAAAGAGCTATAAAGAACGGTCAGAAGGTACTTTACGTTACCGAGAGATGCGTATTTGAATTGACGGATCAGGGACTTAAGCTTATTGAAGTTTATCCCGGTATTGATAAGGAGAGAGATATACTCTCTCAGTTGTCATTTCCTGTGATAGAGTAATATATAATATTTAAACATCATTTTCTTATCTTTAAAACTTGGGGTTGCAAGGTATTTATACTATGGGAATAGTAGGATTAATAACTAAAGATGTAAAAGAGAAGAATGAGAATAAAAGGGTAATAGTTTCTCTCAGGATTCTGTATATTATAGTTGCATTTGTATTTATCCTGAATACACTTCTTGCAGGAACAGATGCTGTGAAAATGTATCCGCTTCGTTTTCTGTTTCTGTTTTCTGCGCTTATTCTTTTATTAGTGTTAACTTATCGTTCGAAGACCAAGACGGCTCTTCAGCAGTTTATTCTGTTTCTTTTTGTGTGGACAGTATCCATGATTCCGGTTTATGGCTGGAGCGCAGGAATGCAGAATTATTATATAATAATTCTTATGCTCTGTTTCTTTGCCAGTCATAGCCGAACTTCAATCAAATTTGTTTATGCCGGTTTTGTATTGTTCTTCAGAATAATGACTATATGGATATTTGGTGGAATTAAGTCACAGGTTGTTACAGATCCATTATTTGATAAGAGTATTCAGATTTCAAATATAACGGCAGTTTTTACTGGTATTATCTTCATATCTTATATTTTCTCCAAGCAGGAGAATGAAGCTGAAGGTAAACTTATGAAATATAATGATCATCTCCAGAAGCAGGCAAATACAGATCAGCTTACAGGCCTGTATAACAGGCGCCGGGCTGCTGATTATCTGAAGGAAATTACTTCCCAGAAGAATTACCAGCCGGTAAGCGTGGCAATCGGAGATATAGATTTCTTTAAAAAGGTTAATGATACCTATGGTCATGACGTCGGCGATGAGGTTCTTAAATTTGTAGCTCATAAGATGAATGACACCTGCAGAGAGGATACCTTCCTGTCAAGGTGGGGAGGAGAAGAGTTTCTTCTGGTATTTCCTGATTGTAACGGTGATAATGCTTACATAGCTCTTGAGAGACTTCGTAACGCAATTCAGAATAGTGAGATTCAAGCCGGAGATAATAAGATAAAGATTACAATGACCTTTGGTCTTGCGGAATTTTCCTATAACAGAGATGAAGAAGCAACTGTTAAGGAAGCTGACGAGAAGCTTTATATGGGAAAACAGAACGGCAGAAACCAGGTAGTATTTTAATTTTTTAAAACAGTATGTAAATTTTTATTTCATGATTATT
>CACZPG010000064.1 GCA_902782965.1 uncultured Lachnospiraceae bacterium | reverse complement strand
TCCCTGCTATGTGATTATATTATCATATTTTACAAAAAAATACAAGTAATTATTCGAATTTTATCTAATATATACAATTCTTTTATTATTTCCGGAGGTCTCTACCTTGAGATCCTTTATACCATATATAAATTTGGAAAGAGTCGAGTATCCAAACTCTCTGACATTGAAATGTGGAAATTCATCATGAATCTTCTGTCCCAGAAGTCCCATCTCGATTCCCTTAGTTCCGGCTTCAGCCACGGTATCTACTGCAAACTTCTTAACTCTCTTCTTCATATCCTTATCGGTATGAAGTGCAACAAATACAGTGCTGTCTTTCTTCTTGATATCAAATCCTGCAGTTTCATCAATGAAGGTCGAAAGGGAACTGTATCCATAATTACGAACATCGAAGTCGGAATACTTCTTCTGAAGTCGGCTTCCGATTTCTCCAAGACCTGTCTCTCTTCCCTTATTATCATTCTCGGTAATGATTTCTATAATATCATTCTCAATCGTCTTCTGAGAAATGATATTATCCGGTTTCTTCTTGCCTTTACCTTTTCCGGAATTCTTAGAACCGGATACTTCATCAAGAGTCTGATCCAGAAGAAGTTCAAGATCCGTAAAAACTGTACAGGCAGCTCTGAAGGATCTGGGTGTCTTATTCTCTCCCATTCCGATTACATGCATGCCAGACTCTCTGAGTCTGCTGGCAAGTCTGGTGAAATCACCATCGCTGGATACTATGCAGAACCCATCTACGCTCTCTGTATACAGAATATCCATTGCATCTATGATAAGTGTAGAATCCGTTGCATTCTTTCCAACAGTATTTCTGAACTGCTGAATAGGAGTAATGGAATTCTCCATCAGTTCCTTTTTCCATTTATTTGCCTGTGTAGAGGTCCAGTCTCCGTAAATCCTCTTATAGGTAACGACTCCGTACTTCGTCATCTCATCAAGAATACTGGTTATATATTTGGATGAGATGTTGTCTGAGTCAATAAGTACAGCATATCTCTTATCTTCCATTTTTCTTCCTTTATGTGTAATGATATCATGATGGCTGTGTCATCCGTGTAATAAGATACTTGGGACATATAAATCACATAATTACTCTGAAGCAGAATCCCCCTTTAACTCCTCTGTATGGGAAGTTTTATCTGAATCTGAGGAATCTTCTTCTGTATTATCCACTACCTCTGATTCTGCCTCATCTTCTGTCTCCGAAACAACAACCGAATCCGAATCAGAATAATTATCTGTTTCTGTCTCAGCTTCATCATCTGAACTTTCAGCTGAAGCTTTATCTTCAGCTGCTGACATAAGAGGTATATCCTGTAAAACCGATACTTTCTCCTTATGCATACTTCTCATTGAGGTATATCCCTGATCTGCATGCATTATCTTGCTTACTTCCTCTTCTCCATTTCGGGATGAAACTCTGGAACCTATATTCTTATACTGTCTGTAAATATCAAGTGCTGTCTCCTCAATGGATTTATGCATCTGATATCTGCGCATTTCCTCATTACTTCCCGTAAGAATACTTCTTACTGCGGATTTATAAACAGCCTTGGCAGCCTCTTCCTCAGTAAGCTTATATCTGTCCTTAAGTTCTTCTTTTATGATTCTAAGATAATCATCTATATATTCCGGTGTTGATCCCATATTGTTTCTCCGATTATTTTATTCAAATGGAAATCTGTAATCCAGGCCCAATTCGTCCCTTACTTTAATTATATCTTTCTGAACAGCTTCACCAACAGGAACTCCCTTGTCCTTTCTGAAAAGCCATGTGTCATATTCTTTCTCACCTGCAGTATAAATTCTGCTTTCCCCAGGTGCTTTCTTAGAAGCTCTTAATGCCCTGCAGATATCACCTGCTATCTTCTTGAATTCCTCTCTGCCCATAAATGCATCAGGATCAACAACGAAGAAGAAATGTCCCAGATGATACATTGAAGGTTTCCCTTCTTCATTAACTCCCGTAAGGGCTTTCATGAACTGTCCTCCTGCAAGAGCTGCCGAAAGGATTTCTACAACTGCTGCGTATCCATAACCTTTATAGCCTGCAAGTTCTTCACCGATAC
>CACZPG010000063.1 GCA_902782965.1 uncultured Lachnospiraceae bacterium | reverse complement strand
TACAGGCTTTAGCGTATATGTTATAGCAGACATACCAGAGCCATATCAGATTGATACTGAATATGTTACTAAGTTAAGTGATTTTGATAGTGAGCAAAATGAGAATGCTGAGAAGGGCTTTTACTTATACTATACTGATTCTAAAGGGAATAATAATTTCATAACGAATAGTATAAATGATAAGAATGCTTTCATAGAAAGTACAGAAATCAACAATTCATCTGTCTGGTATTTCGAGAAAACTGATACTGAAAATGGGTATAAGATATATTCGGTTATCGGTGGAGTAAAAAAGTATATATATAATACAGATGGGAATTTAATTGGTTTAACTGAAAGTGGTGACACTGCAGATATTTTTGTTTTATCAAATGCTGATCCTACAAAAAATTCATTCTTCTTTAAGAATAAGAATCAGAACAAATGGCTTCAGCATTCAAATGGTGGAAGTGGAATTAGATATTATACTGATAATAAAGATGTAGATAATGCAAGAATAAAAGCGTTATTTTCCTCGTCTATGCAGATACCAGATGATCCATATGATCTTGATGGAAAGACCTATGGCATTGTTTGTAACCTTGGGGGAGCTTATAGTTATGCACTTTCTTCTAATATAAATAATAGTACTTCATTAAAATCGACAGAATTGTTAACAAAGATTAATCCATTAAGTCATAATGGATATAATTATGTTGATGAAACAAATAGCGTTTCCATGTGGAAGTTTAACAAGGTTGAAGGGAACACATATAAGCTTTCAACTATTGTAAATGATGAAACAAAATATCTTGTTATAACTAATGGAGGGCTGGAATTAACGGATTCGGATAACGCATCTTTAATAAGTGCGACTCCTGGAATAGGATTAAGAGATAATAAAATCAAGTTATCTGTGGAAGGTTATTCTATTTCTTATGAGAGTGAAGGAAATACTAGCAAAATCTTTAAGTCGGCATCAGGTGATGCGGAAAAGATGTGGTTTTATCTTGTTGAACCTTCGGAGATTATTACACAGGATGATTTTGTTGTTTATTCAGCAGAGAAGGTTAGTGTATCAGATAAGAAAAGAGTAAAAGATGGTTCCAAAGTAATTGTTTATACTCGTGTATGGAATGATTCGATTAAGTCCTATGAATTTTATGCAGTTGATCATGATGGTACCCTTGTTCCATGTTATGAACGTGGTGACAATATCATGTGGGTTGGCAGTAAGATCAATACTTTGGAGTGGGACTTCACAGCCTATATGGAAGATGGCGTTGAAAATAATTATTATGAACTATACAATCCTTATTCTAAGAAATATATAGCACCTCAGTTAAAGGATAATCAGGTATTATCGGACAATACTATTGGTTTAAATCTAAGAGGACGTACTTCGGAAGGACATTATACTGATATCCTTGCTTGGGATGACAAGAATTACTCTTATGCGGGATTAAAAGCAGATATAGAAAATAGTAAAGTATCTTCATGTCGATTTGAGGAATCTGAAACATTCTATTTTGCAATACTAAATCCGGGAGATGATCAGCTTACACCGGTAGATACTATAGATAATAATGAGTATGGTATCTCTATGAAGATGATTGATTGGAAAAATAATAGTGATCAGAATGCGCTACTTGGTGGGCCAACAGAATCACAAGGTAAAGTTGCTTATCCGGGGCTTTTGTCATCAGGCATAGATACATCAGTTGATGAGAATAATAAATATCCTGTGGCACCTAACAGTAATAAATCTTTATCGGAACTGTTTTCTGGGGCAACGATAGTAAATCATTTATTTCTGGAAAGTACATATAATGCCAGTGGTTATTTTGAATTTGATAGTTGTCAAAATTTTGCCACATTAAAGGATACTAATACTCAGTATCCACAAAAATCTGGAGAACAAAACTTTGTTGTATATAAAGAATTAGGAACTTCAAATAAAGCAAACAGAACTACTCTTTGTCACGGGCAGTTTTTTCCATATGATAGAATCACAGCCGGAAATTATTCAACAAAAAATGCGCTTAATTTATATAGTGCATTAGCATTTCCTAATGAAGAATTAACGGGGGTATTGTCAGAGGCTGATCCACGAAAATATGAAAGATTATATAGTGTTGGAGATAATCCAAACTATTATAACGGAATGGAAATGGAAGCCAGTTTCGTTCAAACTCCAAGTGGAAAGGATGCTTGGGGACATGATATCATC
>CACZPG010000062.1 GCA_902782965.1 uncultured Lachnospiraceae bacterium | reverse complement strand
TTCCGGGGTAGGCGGACATTCTTTTTTACAGCGTATAGCGAGGTCGACAGGCAACGGTTAGCAAGCGCAGCGTGTTTGAACAGGGAAAGTCCTCATGTTCAAATCCGTCTGCCAAACAATTATTTTAATACAATGCTACAATATGGTGACAATATGGAAAAAAACTCCGAAAAAAAACTGAATATATGGAAGCTCCTGATCATGCTTGCGTGTACCGGTGTCATGCTGGGATCAGTTCTGGTAACTGTCAGATATACCTGTATGATGCAGCATGTTTCTCCTTCTGATGGAAGATTCTTCGCAGGAAACAGTCTGTGGCTCAGTCTTCTTAAGCTTCCGGCATCTCTTATTTCCATGGATGTTATAACCTTCTGTCATAAGGTATGGCCATGGTTGTTTGTCTGTGTGATGGTTATTGAATACTTCTTTCTCGGACTCTGTTTATTCTCCGGGGATGGAATGAGCCGCATGTATTCTTATTCCCTTGCGTGCATTTTTGTCAGCCTTTTTATGATAATTCTTCATGTTGGATATTTCTCGGAGAGTTCCCTGGAGGCCATGGTATATCTGAGTAGCTGGCAGGAAACAGCAGTGGTGGGAATCCTTTTATTTCCTTTATTGGTTATTGTTCTTCTGTGGAAGAAAAGCCTTGCTTTCAAAGTTCCGTTTCTGCTTATGATTTCATCTCTTTACATGGGTATATCAGGAATGGAGAAATGGAAATCATTAATACTTAAGGGGGCGTCTGTTGACTTTTTCGAAAAGGGATGGCTGCTGATTCTGGCGGTAACAGGAGTGACCACCCTGATCCTAATGAAGAAGAGGGCAGCCAGGCTTATTGTCATAGCTGTACTGCTCTCAACTATTACACTTACTCCATATCCTATGGGAATATTGGCAGCATATTCGGTCTCGGGACTTATTGCTCAGATATACATTAAGAGCACCAGGGAGGGAACTAAGAAAGCCTATCTGACAGGATGTTTACTTACTGCCGTCAGTTACTCCGTTCTGGCTGTTACAGTACTTGCTGCAGGATTATTCTCAGGAAGCAGAGTGTCCTGGAATGTTGGCTTCTATCAGCCGGAAAATGATATCAGGATTCCTAAGGATTTAATGGCTGTTACAGATTATATTATGGAGAATGCTGAGGGTGAACCGGAAATCTGTGGTTCAGATGTAGCGGCATCTGCAGTTATCCAGTATGGTATATCCCAAGGCAGGTACTTTAAAAATGTCCGGGGACTGTGGCATGAAGGCCCTATGGAAATTACAAAAATCAAGAAGAAAATAAATAATATTGACGATAAAAGTTATGTTATAATTAGAAATAGCAATTCTGAAGCAGATTCCTGCATAGAGTCAGGGGATATATATCTGATTAAAGAGTTTGGGGAATATGGTCTTTATGGGAGGTAGGAATGTCTGAAGGTAACAAAGGATTCTACTTTGATGAGATAAGAGCTTCTGCAGATTTGAAAGAAAGAGTAGTAATTAAAGGCTATGCTGCGGATGGTTTTCTGGATGATAAGCATCCACGTGCTGCGCTGTTTATTGGAAGAAGACCGGTCAAGGCTCTTCCGGTAACTCTTGAAGTTGCCAAACTGCCGCCTCTGTATTATCGACGTCGAGAAGGACACACCATGTCTTATATGGGGTTTTTCTATGTGGATATATCCAAGGTTTCAAAAAGACTTGCTGAAAGCAAGGGCGCCAGGCTCATAGTAATAATAGAAAATGAAGACAAAGAAAGAAGCATTATATATAAAGGGTCAATGTCAGGAGTATATGAAACTGCCGGCTCCTATTCCTTTAAAGTTAACGATGCTTATGTGAAGGATGGACGAACCTATTTGGGAGGATGGATGGGAGGTGCTCCCTCTACAGTTGTGAAGATAGAAGGCCTGGATTCGAAAGGAGCGGGAGATTCTGTTGGAGTAGACGGCTCTGCAAGAGTTGGAAATAAAAGGTATTCAGAACCTCTTGATTATCAGATAGAATTCATTCCCCATAGTGAGATAGCGGTTCAATTTCCGGAAATCGAAGAGAGAGACAATCTGGGATTTGTTCTTTCAGTAGATGGCGAATATAAGAAGCTTCGTATGACTATGTCAATGGGGGATAAGAAATCCACCAGTGTTATTACCACCGGCAGGAGTAATTTTGATCTGGATTCTTCTAATAATCTGGTGAGATATTCCGGAAAGATTGCGAGAAATCTGAAGAATTACGGTGTTAAGGAAACGGCAAATAAGATAATGCTCCATATGTATCTGCCGGTTCTTACTCAGAACAGAAAATATAATAAATGGATTCAGCAGGTAAATTATGACAGAAAGGAAATCTCCGAACAGAAGACTCTGCAGAAGAACTTCAGTTACAGGCCGCTTCTGAGTCTGATCGTTCCACTTTATGAAACGGATGAGACTCTTCTAAATGAACTTATCGAATCTGTTAAGAACCAGACCTATGATAACTGGGAAATATGTTTCTCTGATGGAAGTAAGGATTCTTCGAGACTTTCTGAAATAATCGGAGATTTATCTAAGGCTGATAAACGCATTAAGTATATAGCTGAACAGGAGGGACCTCTTGGAATTTCTGAGAATACCAATCAGGCTCTCAGAATAGCAGAAGGAGAATTCGTTATCCTTGGAGACCATGATGATCTTCTGTATCCGCAGGCTTTCTATCATGTTGTTGAAGCTATGAATGAAGATGGCGGAAGAGAAATAGATGTAGTTTATACCGATGAAGATAAGACGAATCTTAATGCAAACAGGAGATTCGAACCCAGCATCAAGCCTGATTACAACCAGCTCTTTCTGGAAAGCTGCAACTACATTACTCATATGTTTGTAGTGAGAAAGAGTATTGTTGATGAAATAAAAGGCTTCAATGAGAAATGCGATGGCGCCCAGGACTACGATTTCATTCTCAGATCTATTGAGAAAGCACGAAGGGTATATCACATAAACAGGGTTCTGTACAGCTGGAGAATAAGCAGCACCTCTACCGCCGGAAATCCTAAAGCTAAGATGTATGCCTATGATTCAGGGGTAAAAGCTCTCCAGTCTCATTATGACAGAACCGGAATCAAAGCGACTGCTGAAATAGGTGATCATCTGGGGTATTATCATACTACCTATAAGCTGCAGGGTGATCCTATTCTATATGCGGTTATTGTAAATGCTGAATCAGATGAGAAATATGAGAGTACAGTTCATTCTATAAGTGAGAAATCTGATTTCAAAAATATTGAATTCATCCGGGTGAAGGAATCTGATGGACAGACCTATGCAGATCAGTTAAACAGAGGTATAGATGAGGCGGAGATACTTCTTGCTGCAGATGAGAGCAGAGACAGAGAAGAGGTATTCGTAGCATTTATTGAAGCAGGTGTTACTATGATGGGAGAAGATGATCTGTCGGGAATGCTGGGTCTGCTTACCAGCAGAAAAGACATAGCTGCTGCCGGTGGAAAGGTGTACTGTGCCAACGGTACGGTAGCCCATGCAGGAGTAATCCTTGACGAGAAGAATGTCTATGGATATGAATACATGGGACAGAGCATTTCCAAGGATATGTATTTCAATCACAGTGAATATAGTGCTCTTAGACGGGGAGTAACATTATTCAGGCTAAGTGATATTACGAATCTTGGTGAATTCAGCAGACGTTATAAGGGTGGCTGGTCACTAATTGATTATACACTTAAGATGACGGTGGCAGGTTATAAATGTGTATACTGTGCCAATTCAAATTTCTACATCAATATTTCCAAAGGAATAGATGCATCTGCGGTATTTGATTCAGAAGATGAAGCCGGGGATGAGAGCAGATTCTATCGAAGGAATGCTGATATTCTGAAGGATGGAGATATTTATTATAAAAAACATAAATAATTAAAAGCGAAAACAAAAAGAAAGAAGGTTGAAAAATGAAGGGAATCATACTTGCCGGAGGCTCCGGCACAAGACTGTATCCATTGACAAAGGCTGTATCTAAACAGATAATGCCGGTATATGACAAGCCGATGATCTATTATCCGCTGTCTACACTTATGCTTGCAGGGATAAGGGAAGTTCTTATTATTTCCACACCGAGAGATCTTCCGGTATTTGAGGAACTTTTCGGAACGGGTGAACAGCTGGGAATGGAATTCTCCTATGCAGTTCAGGAAACTCCAAGAGGCCTTGCAGATGCATTTATCATTGGAGAGCAGTTTATTGGTGATGATAATGTGGCGCTTGTACTGGGCGATAATATTTTCTATGGACAGAGCTTCTCCAAGGTTCTTAAGAGTGCAGCGGAGAGAACCAGCGGAGCAACTATTTTCGGATACTATGTTAAGGATCCAAGAGAGTACGGAGTTGTAGAATTTGACGAGAATGGAAAGGCTCTTTCCATTGAAGAGAAACCTGAACATCCGAAGTCAAACTATGCCGTTCCGGGACTTTATTTCTATGATAATGATGTAGTGGAAATCGCAAAGAACGTTAAACCATCTGCCAGAGGTGAGATTGAAATCACTTCTGTAAATAATGAATATCTCAGAAGAGGAGATCTGATGGTTGAAACTCTCGGACGTGGCTTCGCATGGCTTGATACCGGTAATCATGATATGCTTCTGGATGCGGCAGACTTTGTGGCTGCTTTCCAGAAGAGACAGGGAATGTATATTTCCTGCATAGAAGAGATTGCTTACAGGAGAGGATTTATTGATAAGGATCAGCTGCTTAAACTTGCTGAACCTCTCATGAAGACACATTATGGACAGTATCTTGTAGATGTTGCAAATGGTCTTTAAATAGTGTTCAATTGAAAAAAGAGTGTCGCAATATGAGGTGGTTCCTCAAAGCGACACTCTTTTCTTTTATATTACACTGCTGACAGGGGTTTGTGTACGACGCATTAGTATCTGTATTAAATATACCAGTAATCCTGACGCAGTTACCACAATCCCGAAAATCATCAGATATTTCTGGTATATAGAGGAATTTCCTGCGATATCAAAAATGCCTTTAAGAAGAGAACTGACTGTGAGAGATGCTACTCCGGTATTATATATATTAAATGCCAGTCTTTCAGGATATAGATTAGCTGGGATTATGGCGAGTATCGCATAGGGGATTACTCCAAGTAATAGTGGCCATCCGAAGAGCCAGGTCATAAATGGTGAAGTTACACCATGTGAAAACTGATTATATATAAGAAATGTGATCAGGCAGAGTAAAGATATTGCCAGATAAACATAGGGGGCTTTTTTTCTGAACATATAGGTGTCCTCCTTTCCTTAGATTCTTCGTCTTTAAGTCGCAGAGATTTGATGTAGATTACTCTGTTATGCAAATGATATCACTGACTTTTCGTTCACTTATTTTATTTCCGTTTGTTGTAGGATTATTTATTACTTTTCCGTTAAAGTACATTGTAGATGATCCACCGCCATCAAGGTTATAAGCTGAAGTTACTCCCAGATATTTCATAACCTCTGCAAGCTGATACAGACTCAGACCTTCACTTTTATCAGTCCGTCCGTCTGATACGACAAAGCAGTAATGGGTATCTGAGTAATAGCCTATAGCAGTTCTTGGGTTAGAATGCATTGACTGATCAACCTCTGTGTTTTCGCTTATTGCTATTTCGCCATCTTTAACAAGTCCGGGACCGAAGGAGTATATCTGAACTGCGCCTTTTTGTTCCAGTTCCTCAGCAGTTATATCTCCTTCTTTTATGATTTCCATTTTTCCGTCTGAATAAACCACCAGATCTTCGGAATCTTCGTCTGAACTTTCGTTACGATACAAATATCCGTTTCTCATTACATAACCACTGTCCCTAAAACCATAGAAATCGCCGTTTATAGCAAGAATGGCATTTGCATCGGAGGCTATTTCAGAGGTCTTAGCCATTATATTTCTTCCCAGGGTATTTTCTGCAACAGCTGATTTCAGTAAAGAAGAATCTTTTAGCTGAATATCTGCTATATATACCGAAGTGTTATTAACGGTTTTTTCGGTGATTTTTATCGTTACATTATCGGAAGAATATGACATATTATCAGACACGGTTTCTGATGAACCATCAGACGGACTATCCTCACTGCTATCAGCATTTCTGGTATGAGCTTCTCCGGTATCATCCTCTTTTTCACTGGCTTCAAAGTTATTTACGTCTTTTTTCCTGCTGGGTTTTCTGTCCTTTTTAGATTTAGGAAAACTGCCTGCCTTTCCACCCTTTTTATTATCAGCCTTCACATCCTCCTGAATTTTGAAACCTCCTGTCAGGGAGGAATCGGAAGCTGATGAGCTTCCACCGGCTTCTGTATTTTTGCTGCCGGTATCACTGTATGAGCTTTGCGTTTCCGATAGTTTAACCGTGTTATGTGGGATAACAAATGCATCCAGCAGAGTATATGTTGTATATCCCACAAGCATTACTGAAAATGCGATTGCCCATACCGGTCTTTTTTTTCGGTTTGACATCCTGGTCACATCCTTTCTGAAAATTATATTTTTTTGTACGTTGTAGCTTATGATAAATAGTATGCTGTCTACTATTATTTTGGCTGCAAGAGGCATTATTACATTGCTTAAGCTTTCGACTAAAAATGCACTTGTCAGCATTTGAATAATAAAAAGTGTTCCATAGCCTGCCGCCTCATTGAAGAATTTGCTTTTGCTTTTAAAACACCAGTATTTATTTAGGAGAAAATTCACACTTCCGGAAAATATTCTTGCAATTACTGTTGCGGCTGCTGCTAAACCAGCTATTTCTGAACCATAGAAATGGATTATCAGATAGAAGATAAGCAGATCTATGGAGGCGCCTGTCAGGGAGAATGCCAGATATTTAAGTGGTCGGGAATAAATCCTGACAGAATCCCGAAATGCTCTGAAATGTGAGCAGGAATTATTATTTTCATAAATTGTGGTGATCGGAACATATCTTAAGCCGGTTTGCTTCACTGCATCTTCCAGAAAATGCATCTCATAATCATATCTGCTTCCAGTTTCATTTTCTGCAAGCTCCAGAAGGTTATATGGTATTCCTCTGAGTCCTGTCTGAGTATCATTACAATTTATTCCTGTACTAAATTTGAAGAAAAGACTTGTTATTTTATTTCCGTATCTGCTTTTCCTGGGTACATCTAAGCACTGGAAATCTCTTGTTCCGAGCACTAGTTCCTCGGGGTGTTCAGACATTTCCTCAGATATTTTAACAACGTCCTCCGGAATGTGCTGACCGTCAGCATCTACTGTGATAACTCCAAATAAATCTCCATATAGTTCTCTATGTTTTCTGATTGCGGTTTTGATAGCTTCTCCTTTTCCGAGATTCTTTGGGTGGCATAGAAGAGTACATCCTTTCGAAACCGTTTTATCAAATATAGTATGTGTTTCCGCTGAGCTGCCATCATTTACTACAATGATATGTGTAAAATCATAATATAGAAGACCATCAATCAGTTTTAATAATTTTTCAGAAGGATCAAGTGCGGGGATTATAATAGTTTCTTTTCTCATCTCGCCACCTCCTTGAACGAAGTTTTACATTTCTAAACTGTCTGTGTTATCTGAGTTTTTGAATTGCTGGTTTTGGTCTGGTATTGGTATGTTTTCATTTCTGTGCCTTCCGGGACCAAATTCTTCCGCGTTACCACCTGGGACAAAGTCTTCCGTGTTACCATTTGAACCAAATTCTCCTACGTTACCACCGGGGCCAAAATCTCCCATGCCACCACCGGGACCGAATTCCTGATTAGAAATTGAGTTAGTTTCTGTGCCGTTTTCTATAATGGTTCCGCCGTTATACTCAGCAGTACCGTCATAATCAAATGTGGACTGGCCTGAAATATCAAGCGTTCCTCCATTAATATAGATGTCACTGTTAGAATCGATTCCATCTGTATCTCCCTGAGCCATCACTATAGTTATTTTTCCACCATTCATTTCAAAAGTAGGAGTGTAGCTTGTGGATTTAGCAGCGGCATTTATACCGTCATCAGATGCATTTATGTTGATATTCCCGCCATTAACTTTTATGTAGGTTCCTTCTATGCATTCTCTGCCGGTCAGATCAAACTCGCCATCTTCGATTTGAATCAGAGTTGTACCATGAATTGCGTCATCATTTGCAGTGATGTTAAATGTGCCGCCTCCGATATAGATGGATCCTGTGGAATCATCGTCACTATTCTTGGCGTGAAGACCATCATTACAGCTGGTTATATTAATGGTTCCGTCAGCTATATTTATGGCATCGTGAGCCTCAAGTGCATTTCCTGAACACTCTATATTAATGGTGCTGCCTGTAATCTTCAAAGTATCCTTGCAGGAAATGGCATTATCACTTGAGGAAATATTCAAGGTTCCCTGACCATTTATAACGAGATCATCCTTGGAGAAGATAACTGCATCAAGATTAGTGTCTCCATCTGCAGTAAATGAACCGGTTACGGATAGAGTGTTTTCTGTATCGGTTGTTGTAACGAAAACTTTATCAGCGTTTTTTACATATATGCAAGGCATATCATCATTTGAAATCTCTGCACCGTCTAGAATCAGCTGAACCTTAGCATCGTTTTCAGTGTCGATGTAAACAGTAACATTTTGAACAGATCCGGATAATATGTAGATACCTTCCTTGGTGATGTTTAAATCTTCACCGCTTACGAGAGTTAATTCTTCTGCATCAGAAAGCTCCGGAGTCTGATTCAAATCTCTGTCTGTAAACAATTCGTTGTCATAATCGGAAGTGTCGGCTGAAGAACCATCAGTTTTTGCGTCGACATCATACACTATTGTATTATCTGCAGTTTCCCCGGATGTGCAGGCTGTCATTGTAGCTGACATCAGAAGAGCGAGCATAACGAAAAGTGTTTTAGATGCGTTCACTTTTCTTTTAATATGTTTTTTATATAAATAATTCTTTCTCATAGTTATTCCTCCTCGTATGCTTAATGTTATTATCTGTTATATTGCATAAGCTATCTAGTACAGCCTCTGAATGCTACTGTGTTTACAGGCTTTCCGGATTTTCAAGTTGTCTTCCAAGACTGATATCCAGATTTCCGTTTCTTGTTCTTATTTCGTCCAGAAATTCTTTTGTGGATATTCCGGCCTTTAACGCAACGCTGAGTGTTATTTTATAAAGGCTGCCCATATTGCTTGTTTTTACTTCTTCGTATGTATAGGTAGAAAGGTATTTGTCAAAAATATCTTCAAACTTTCCCTCATAATCGATATTTTCGGGAACCATGATTTTTAGTATTCTGTAAGTCTCATCCATACTACCCAGCTTTGAGAGGTTCAGGATCAGATTCAGGAGGGATAGTATGAGAGTAAATAGAATAGCAACACCTATATAGCCCATTCCTGTGGCAAGTCCGACTGCCATAGCCAGGAATATACTGGTTATTTCCTGTCCCCTTCCCGGAGTAGACCTGAATCTTACAAGACTGAAAGCTCCGGCGACAGCCACTCCGGCGCCGATATTTCCGTTTACGAGAATTATCACCAGCTCCACTATTGCAGGAAGGAGTACGAGGGTTATAACAAAACTCCTTGAACACTTATTCTTTACAATATAGGATGCTGCTATTATGAATCCGCAGACAAGTGCTGTTACTGTTGCAATAGCAAATTCAGTTCCTGTAAATGTTCCATTTGTTATAATTGATGTAAAAATGTTATTAAGCATATATCACCACTCCTTTCTCAAACAATTCTTCTGGTTGATAAGTATTTATATAAGTTCCTGAACTCTTGCGGATCATATCCATATAGCCTTTCCCATATTTAGAAAAGGATGTTGGGAAAATGCCTAGTTCGCTGAGCTTTCTTGCAAGGTTCATGGGCATTGCATTTAATACCTTAATTTCCATCATCACTTCCCCTGACTTTAGAATAGGTGTTCCCTCTGTTATGTGTCGAAGATCCAGTGGCTTAGTGGTCCAGCTTATATTGGTATCAAATGTTATTCTTTGCTCAGAGTTAGATTTTCCCGCCATAGCTATTCTGTCGTAGCATATGATCATGGAGGGTTTTAAATCTTTGTAGGTTTTTCTGAGATTTTCTATCTCTCTTGATATCTGAGAATCATTCAGGGGTTTCATTCCTTTTATCAGATAGTTATATGAATCTATATAGCTTCCGGATATCCTGCGTTTATAAACTACTCCGTTATATTTTTTTTGATTTCTATGAAGGAATTAGTATTATCATCAGTATCTCCATAAGTTCTGAGTCTCAGCTTCTCCTTATAAACAGGCTTTTCTAAGGAAGTGCGTATCATATAGAAGTTAGGAGTATCAAAGTATATATTATTTATTCTTGTTTTTCCGTATTGATCGACCTTAAAGTATTTTTCCAGAAAAGGAAGAAGTTCAGTGTACTGAGTACCTGACAGGAGATATTTGATTTCTGTTCGTTTAAATACATTTATATAATCATTCATAGTCATTTCCTCCTTTCGCTATTTATTCAGTCATTTCATTCATGTGTTTTTCTTTGCTTTGAACATACTTTAAGCCGGTAAGCTTAAATGAATATTAAAAAAATTAAAAAGAATAAAAAAAATCGAGCCAAAAGGATTTTCCCTTTGACCCGATTATTTAAAACTCTACCCTGAAGGTTGTTTTTCCATCTTTTGATTTTGCTTTTATCGTACCATTATGGTTATGGACTATAGTCCTGGCGATGGCAAGACCGAGACCGTAGCGGTTTTCGCTTCTGCTGCGAGACTTGTCACTTCGGTAGAATCTTTCAAATATTTTCTCTTCTTCACCTTCTTTTATGGCATCGCCTGTGTTTGTAACTTCAAGAATCTTAGTGCTTTTGTTTTGTTTAAGAACAATCTGAATGGCATTATTCTTGTAGCTATGTTTTATGGCATTATCTATGAGAATGGAGGTGAGTTTTTCCATTTCCTCCCTGCTGCATTTCTGGGTTATTCCGTCTTCGATGTCCATTTCTATCATTACACCTTTTTCAAATGCTACAGTATCAAACGTAAGTGCCGTTTTTTCGATTATTTTTGAAAGGTTTTCATCTTTATAATCAACACGTGTTACTCCCTCTTCAAGCTTTGACAGATCCAGCATACCGGATATGAGTTTATTCATTCTGTCAGATTCGAATTTTATGTTTTCGATATATTTTCTGTTTTCTTCATTAATCGAAATCTCATCAGAAGATGCCATGATAACAGCCAGTGGGGTTTTAAGTTCGTGGGATGCATCAGCTATAAACTCTCTCTGCTTATCAAAGGCTTCTTTTGCAGGTTTTGTAATCCAGCCTGCTATCAGCTTTGAGAGAAAAAACACTATAGTAGCAATAACCAGAAACAGAATAATGGTCTCAAGAAGAATTATTCTCAGCTTGCTGCATACCTCTTCATTGTTGACAATAATAATTCTGTTATCCCGATAACTAAATGCATATCCTTTTATATAGAGATTACCTATTTCTTCGGAGTGCTGATCATACTCTGACAGAATTTCTGAGGCGGCACTGGATACATCAAAATCTTCAGATTCATTTCCGTGATTTATGATATTGGTTATACTTCCATCAGATATCTCCACAGTATAGACCTCTTGATCCATGAAAACCATATCTTCAGGTCGTTTTTGTTCAGGGCCACCCAATGGCCCCTTTTCTTTACCACGGTCATCCATCATATTCAGGCTTCTTTTTATGCTTTCGTATTCCCGCCTGTAGCTCTGTATGTTAAGAAAACAGAAACTTATGATCAGAACAGAAAGCATGATGCCAAATGTTAAAAGAAAAACCTTCTTACTTAGTTCCTTCATTTATATACTCCAATTTATAGCCCATGTTTCGGATGGTTTGTATTGTTACCCTTGAATCCAGCATTTTAAGTTTTTTTCTTATGAAAGAAATATATGCTTCAACATTGTTGGATAGAAGGTCATTTTCCATTCCCCAGATTCTGTCAAATATCAGATCCTTTGAAAGAACCTGATCATGATTGGTTATAAAATATTCGAGAAGCTGGAATTCTTTATTGTTGATCTTTATATTTTCACTGGTATTTTTATTAATAACAGCAGGGATGTTATAGTCGAGGATTATGTCGCCGTATTCCTTAGTGTTGCTTACAGCGTTCTCGATTCTCAGCTGGGCATTTATCCTGGCAACCAGCTCATCTATATGAAATGGTTTTGGTACATAGTCATTAGCACCCTCAGAGAACCCCTTGAGTTTATCCTCCAGTTCTCCCTTTGCGGTGAGCATTATAACCTTTGACAAAACCCCATTCTTCTTGATCTCTTTTAAAATATCAAGACCATTTCTATAAGGGAGCATTATATCAAGAATAATCAGGTCATATATGCCTGAGAGAGCGTTGTAAAGCCCGTCCTCTCCATCGTAGGAAACATCTACAATATATCTTTCTTTTTTTAAACGTTCAGCTACAAGCTCAGCAAGTGAATGCTCGTCTTCAACAATTAATATTCTCATACTATTACTTCCTTATGATGATAATAATTATATCATACCTGTTTTTAAATAATTTTCGTGAAAAATATGTGAAAATAGAAAACAATCAACAAAAAGTAACAGAAACGTAATAATTTTGTAATAAATGGGTTGACATAATTGTATCGACCCATTATACTGTTCATACGATATAACATGGCATAGTGTTTCTTTATTGGATTATACATGTTGAAATAATAAATATATTACAGAGGTTTTATATGAGAATAATAAAGGCAAATAGAAAAGTATTATCATTATTATTATGTCTGGGAATGGTATTGTCGGTTCTTGCGCCCGCTTCTTTGGGAAATGTATATGCTTCCGAGACAGAGACTGCATTCAGTGCTACCGCAGGGGATGCAGAGAATGTTTCAGTGGAAGAATCAGCAGAAGTGACGGAAGAAGCTGAAGCTGATTCATCTGATAAGATTTCAGAAGAAAAGACGGAAGAAGCTGAAGCTCCGGCTGATACAGATAATATAACAGATAATACCGATACTGAAGAGACTTCTTCTGACGAGGGTCTTATTCAGTCTGAACTTGATATCAATTTTGCCGTAATAGAAGAGGCTGAGTTTGAAACTCCTGCTATGAATAAATTCATCGTTGTTGATATGGGTGACGGAAGTACGGCCTTTGAAGATGCAACTCTTGTAATTCTCAATGAAACTACCGGTAAGGAATATGAGATTAAAGTTGACACTGTCAATGATTCAAGTCTTCTTTTCTATGCAGATTTTCCT
>CACZPG010000061.1 GCA_902782965.1 uncultured Lachnospiraceae bacterium | reverse complement strand
TGGTAATTGCTTACACTGCTCATCTTTCCACTAATATTTGAATCAACCATCTGACTGATTATGTCGCTGCTGATAGATCTCTTAGTGGTATATTCCACTGGGTTCTTCTCTAACAGCTTACGGTCTCTGTATCTTTTAAGGATATTACCCGAATTACCGTATTCAAAGGCCTCCTTAATCACTTCTCTGGTATTGTCTGTAAGTCCCAGATCACCAAGTGTAGATACAAGATCGCCATATTCACTGGTTATTGTAACATTTACTCCGCTGAGATTGCCGGAGGCACTAAGTTTGTTTACTGCCTCCTGATATGAAAGATTACTCATATCATTTCCATTAATATAAATGTTTTCTCTGATATGAATTCCATCATACTTTGAGATCATTTCTGCATCAGCATCTGAAGCAGTCCCTGTCTCTGCAAATGCCCTTGTGGGGAAAATGGACACAGCGAGAGCAAAGCAAAGAAGTATGATACTTACTTTTTTTAAATTCTCTCTGATTCTAATCATTTATTTTTCCTCTTTTATTTTTTATATAACTGTTACAAGCAGTCCTATAATCATTCCAAGTACAAGCAGAATGCTTATTACACCTGCAATAATTCTTGTTCTTTTCTTACCTTTCTTACCAAAATCAATCATAATTAATCTCCTTTTCTACTACAGTATATTTATAGTTAATATTCTTATATTTTTTCTCTTCCATAATTCCTGCAGATATCCTTCAGTACACATTCTTCACAGGCCGGACGCCTGGCCACACATGTTTTCCTTCCATGTGCTATCACCTGAAAATTATATAGAATCCATTGTTCTTTCGGAACAATCTTCATCAGCTCGAATTCCACTTTTTCAGGATCATCACTTTCTGTAAGTCCCAGAAGCTTTGAGACTCTCTTCACATGAGTATCTACAACTATGGACTGGATACCATATACATTTCCTCTTATAACATTCGCAGTCTTTCTTCCAACTCCCGGAAGCTTTGTAAGCTCGTCAATATCTGAAGGTACCTCTCCAGAATACTGCTCCAGAAGTACTCCGGCACAGGCAATTATATTCTTAGCCTTGTTATGGTAGAAACCCGTTGAGTAAATGTCTCTTTCAAATTCCTTAATATCCGCTGCTGCTACTTTTTCCAGCGTAGGATATTTCTTATATAACTCCCTTGTAACGATATTCACTCTTTCGTCAGTACACTGGGCTGACATGATCGTAGCAAAGAGAAGCTGCCAGGGTTTATCGGGAGCATATTCCAGATAACACCTGAGGTCCGTACCATATTCTTCATTAAGTTTTTCACATACCGCCCGGGCACGTTCTTTTTTAGTCATATGATTTTCCTGACTCTGTACTATCTTTACAACTAGGAAGTTTACTCTCAATAACTATTCTGAATGCAGAATTTCTGATATATACTGTGAATAGCAGCTGCTATCTTACTATGCTGTCAATAGCAGCTGTTATCTTACTATACTGTCAATCAACTGCTGTGCAGCTCGTCCGGACATACCACCATGTCCCACACTCCACTTTCCGGCCTCTTCGAGAAGCTTATCCTCCTCCAGAGCTATTCCGGCCCTTTCAGCAAGCTCCGATACGATTTTCTCGTACTCCTTCTTATTAGGCTTCATATACGGAATGGTTACGCCAAATCTGCTCACCAGTGAAAGCTTCTCCTGAAGAGTATCTGAACGATGCTTATCGAGTTCAACATCGTTAGTATCGTTCCAGGTCTCTCTGATGAGATTACGCCTGTTAGAGGTAGCATAAATCAGCACATTATCAGGTCTGGTCTCAAGACCACCTTCAATAACTGCTTTCAGATATTTATATTCTGTCTCATCCTCTTCAAAGGACAAGTCATCCATGTAAATTATAAACTTGTAATTCCTGTTCTTCAGTCCGGATATAATAGTTGATAATTTCTTCATCTGATGCTTGTACAGCTCAATCATTCGAAGACCTTTTGTTTCATATTCATTTATCAGTGCTTTTATACTTGTGGACTTACCGGTTCCTGCATCTCCGAAAAGAAGCACATTGTTAGCCGGATTCCCGGCCAGAAAGGCCTCTGTATTCTCTCTAAGGCGCTTCTTCTGTATTTCATATCCAATCAGATCATCCAGTCTGATCTCATTATTATTTCTGATGGAGGTAAGCCTTACGCCACCGGGGAGAACCATACTGTCAGCCGAAGTATATGCAATTCCACCTGACTCCCACGAAACCACCTGATTATCAAAATCATCATTCTCACTTACCCTGAATGCACTATTCAGCCCAAGCGCTCCAACTCCGTAATTTCTATAGAAATCTGTCAGAAGCTTCAGGGTAGAAACAGCCAGTTCATTTTCATCTCTGGTATCTGCCCCTTCACCCGAACTAATCAACACATTTTCAATGCTGTCACTGAGTTTTCGTACCTTTTCAGACACATCTTTATTATACAAAGCAGCACGCTTATGAATAGCCTTGTAATTTGAAATCGTGGAGAAGCATTCGATATTTAAGCCCTTCTCAATATATGAAAAATCGTAACAGAATAAACGATTAAAAATCTTTATATCATTCAGTACGAAACTTCTTACGCTGCCCTCTTCCAGCTCATTACACTCAGCAGTAAGTGTAAATGGATTCTCATTGGTTACCAGAATATAGGCAATATAATCATGCCAGAGATTCTTATCAAATCCGTAATCTGTTCCAAGACTCAGAAGTCTTCTTATTTCTCTGAAAATTCTTCCGGTCAGTTCTTCATTGGAGCAGCTCTTCTCATCAAAGGAACGGATTATCTCAGCAAGATTTCTAAGAATACTGTCACTGCCAAGTTCACGATACATTATCAGGTTATCTAAAGCTTTATACATAGTACTTCCTTCTGAATCTGATGCTACTGTTAAATGTAATCTGAAAATATAAAAATCATTCGAGAAGCCCCGAATTACACAGTAAACCATTTAGTAGAATAACACCAAATATTAAGTATTTCAAGCAACATCACAAAAAGATAACAAAAAAAGGGGAATTCAATCCCCTTTTCAATACATACTTATCTTTTGAAAAATTTTCTTTTGATTACAACAAGTATGGAAGTCAGTTCCTGCATTTTCAAAGCATATGCCATGACGAAATAAGTACCTCCGCCGATAACAAGAAGCAACAGCAGTTCTATAAACTGATTAAGCTTTCGATAGATTGATATATTATGCTCGAAAATCTTAATTCCAATGGTAGTTGTGATTATCATTACCACACAACAGATGAGACATTTTACTATGGAATTCTTAATTTCAGTGCCTCTGATACTACCAATTCGTTTCTTTAGGAAGAACGTCTGAGTAAGCATACTGCAAAGACCCGCAGTTGAATAAGCAATCGCAATTCCGTTAGCTCCCCAGATTTTTACAAATATTGCAGTCAGGAGCATATTCAGACACAGAATGAAAATATTAATTGATACCGGTGTTTTGGTTTCCTTTATAGCATAGAAGCCCTGAAGGATTACCTGTCTGACAGAATAGCCTATCATACCGATGGCATAAAAAGCCAGGAGTGTTGCAAGAACTGATATATTTTCATAGGAAAAGTTACCCTGAAAATAGAGAGCTCTTATCAAAGGAACACGAATTGAAATAAGCCCGGCTGTACAAGGCAGAATAATAAACGCTACATTTCTTACACCAAGCGAAAGATCCTTCTTGTAGCTGTCCATATCATTCTGAGTAAAATGTTCTACCATGGTAGGAAATATAGACATGGCAATCGCATAGGCAAATATATTTATAGGAAGCTGCATAAGCTGCTGAGCCTGATTAATAGCGGATAGTAATCCGGTTCCCTGTGAGGAAGCAAATTTCTTATTTACGATCAGATTCAGCTGAGTAACTGCAATTCCAATAAAGACGGGACCAACCAGCCTGAAGAACTGTTTTACACCTTCATGATCCATATCTATGATTTTTCTATATTTGAAGCCATGCTTCTTAATAGGTATGATCTGAACGGTAAGATTGACAATGGAACCTAATACCACACCAATACAGAAACCTGCAATACCGGTTCCCAGACTGAGAAGCAGCACGCCCACTCCGATTATTGTAACGTTATATAGAACTGCTCCTATGGAAGGGGGCGTAAAATCTTTATAGGACTGGAGTATTCCCATACAGATTCCTGTAAGACACATGAAGAAACACTGGAAAAACATGATTCTTGTAAGTTTTACAGTAAGCTGTATCGTCTCAGGTTCCCATTCACTGAAATCCAGAACGATCGGAAGCAGCTGAGGTGCAAATATCTCTCCAAGAATACAGAAAATTGCTGCTGCAATGGCCACGATATTAAGGATAGAGCTGGCCATCCTGTATCCGTCAGAGTATTTCTTCTCAGCTATGTATCCGCTGAAGACAGGAATGAATGCAGCAGAAAGGCCACCACCTACCAGAACTGTATATATGAAATCAGGAATAACAAATGCACCTGTATATGCATCTGTAGCCGATCCGAGATTGAATACACTGGTAAGAATAATATTACGAACATATCCCAGCATGCTTGAAAGAAAATTCGCAATAACAAGTATTCCGGCAGCTTTCATTACTCCGTTCTTCGTTTTTTGCATTTTATCAGACATACATACCTCAATAAAAATAATAGGTAACGGTTAAAAAACCGTTACCTATTCTATCACAAGTTATATATTTAATAAAGAAAAACTGTCTAATAATAGTAGTTATAGAATTTATTTACCTGCTTCAGATATGTAGATTTGTAAGTTTTTCCATTAACCTTAACATTAGCTGTTATCACGATTCCATCATAGAAGCAATTGGTTGGAAGTTCAACAGAATTAATTCTGCTGCCTACAGACTTAATCTTTAACAGCTTGTTTGTAGAAGGATCTCTCTTATAAATACTGTAGCCTGTAGCATTCTTTATAGGTTTCCAGTAAGCTTTGCCACCATTTCTGGTTCTTACTGCCTTAGTAATCTGGGCAGCAGGAACAAATGCCTTAGCTTTACTCCACTTACTGTACATCTTCTTACCATTAGGTCCTACTCTGTAGCTTCTGATAGATATCTTAAAGCCTGCATTCTTGCAGCCCTTTACATTCTTGCTGAAATTCTCAAGATAAGCATCAAGAAGAGAAGTATCATGGCTACAATTAGTCTTCATCTTATAAACCTTCTTGTTCTTTCCGTCAAGAGTTGTGGTCTTTACCTCATAACCTGAAGGAATATCATACTCATCAAGTGCATAAGTGATTTTCTTATCAAATCCGTACCATCTTACAGTAGGATTTCCTGTTCCCTGTTTCCATCCCCATATGGTTATTGTATTAGGAGCCGCAGGATAGGTACATCCGAATACTGCAGCAAGGTCTGAAGATATACCCACTGCATCAACTACATAAACACCAAAAGCAATCTTGTAAGATGCTTTCTTAGTCTTAATTGTAAAAGATGTATCAGTTATTATTGCATCAGCAAGAACATTCTTGAAGCCATCAACAGCCATGATCTTATATCCTGTAGCACCCGGATATGGATCCCATGTCCAGGTAACTTCGTAAGTAGATTTCTTCTTAACTGTCTTAGCCCACTTGAGATTGGTAACTGTTCCCGTAGCTGCCTTTGTCTCAAAAGCAGGAACATTAATAATGGTTATGATCAGTGCCAACGCACATATGAGACTTAGGATTCTCTTAAAATAATTCTTATTCTTCATAACTATTCTCCATAAATAACTTCAAATAAATACTCTTAACTACTTCAAAAGGTGAAACCGGAAAACATACCG
>CACZPG010000060.1 GCA_902782965.1 uncultured Lachnospiraceae bacterium | reverse complement strand
TGTCTATATATTCAGGGTGTCTGTAATAGAAATTATTATTAAGGTATTTTACATCTTCTTTCCACTTATCAACATAGTACTGCTTTGCATAAAGCTCGCCATACTTTTCCTTCACTATTCTATAGGTAGTGAAAACTGTGAGACCTTCCGCTGACCACATACCATCATCATCCATCAGAAGCCCCAGATCTCCCCAATAGAGATGAATTATCTCATGCATAAAGACCTCATTCATATTCGTTCCTGCTTTACTATCAGAAAGTGTCTGTGGTGACATGAAATGTTCACTCGTAACTACCGCTCCATTACCTGCATATCCACCCGGAGACTCTGCACTGGTCTGAAGTATTCTTATATCAGGGCTGGGCTGATCTTCATAATCATTTGTATCTAGTTCTCCAACATGCTTATCACAATAATCCATTACACTATTTATTGCTTCATCCAGCTTGTTTTCTTTTACTGTATCTGCATATCTGTTACTATACTTGAAGAAAACATCTCTTTTTGAATAAGAGACCTTATCAGCCTTGTAAGAACCTGAAGTCAGATTACCCACATAATACTTAGTTTCCCAGCATACAGTACCATCATCATTATCCTTTATCCTCGTCATTTCATCAGCCTCTATAAGAGGAATATGATCTTTAGGAACATTCACGTAGAGTTCTTTTTCAGGACCTCCTGAATAATCATAATTAGCCCCCTGATGCTGCCAGGAAAGACTTATATAGTTCCGGCCTACCACATCTCCATTCGTATAACCCTGGCTTGCAAAAAGGCTTCTGCTAAGAGCGGGATAACCTTCATAAACTATCTTAAGAAGTCCTTTCTTTTTTTCAGGATTCTTTATGACATATTTCTTATTTCCAAAATATGTATGGTAACCATCCTCCAAATCATAAGAGGATTCATATTCAATTGGCTGATCGTCAAGAGTCATACTCTTTATCTTGTATCCCGGTCCCAAATGAAAGGTTATCTTATCATCATAAATCTGAGTGAGTAAGCATTCATCCACACCCTTTACAGTTCCAAGCAAAGTGTTAAAGGAAAGTGTTGTCTTATATCTCGCATAAACCGCTTCATTATCCGATCTGGAAAAGGTTTCGTAGTATGCTTCATCGTCAAAGCTGACTATTGGGGAATGATCAACAAAAGGCTGCTTTACCGCCAATATAACTGTTATAACCGCAAACCCCACCGGCAGTATTAATGTTGTGGGCCTGCTCGCTCTTAACAAAAATGATCTAAACATGCCATACTGATATTTCCTGATAAAAAGGCAGGACAAATTCCAGAAAAACAGTGCTCCGGCAAGAAGTAAAACTCTTGAATAAAGCAGCAGTCTTATTACAGCCGGTGAACCAAATGCATCAGATATATCCGGTGCTATCGGGCAGTTCCATCTCAGGAAAAAATTATTACTTATCAGATTCGTAAACTGTATTATCGTAAGTAAAAGAAACAGAAATATAGAAACACTCATATTCTGTAATATTTTGTATAAGCCATCACATATAAAAAGAGTCATGATACATCCAGGAATCACCATAATAAGTGGATATATAACATATGACTGATAACTGAACAGATAATCCATCCGCTTATAGCATATCGGAAGATACACCAGCAGACTTATAATAAAGGTCAGACCGATAATAATTGAATATGCATATATCCTTGCAAGAGAAGTTCTTTTCTCGTCGGTAAATGCATTTATCATATCTCTGGCTTTGTTCTTTACAACTCTGTCTGCATCCAGAATGATTGCTATTCCCCAGATCAGTGAGCCCCCAAGGGTACCCAGCGAAAAAGGAAATACTACATTATCAAGAGTACTGAGCCTGGAAGGATTGAAAAAGGAGTCCCCCAGAGAACGTATAAATTCTATATATCCAAGACTGATGATAAAGATACTGATTATCATCATTATATAAGTTTTTTTGTTCATTAAAAGTCGACGAAGCTCGGCTTTTGTAAGTTTCATTGTTTGTCTCATATCTCAACCTTTCATGCGACGTTATTGTTTATACAGTAGAGGTATGCGTCCTCCAGGGTTGGCTCGCAGCGTTCTACGTAGTCAGGTAGATTCTCACCCACTATTCTGGTAAGGACGCCGTTTCTTGTATTAACCTTGGATACTATTTCGCAGTCCTCCGGAATCACGTCGTCTATCTTACGTACATATGAACCCACATGATTCATGG
>CACZPG010000059.1 GCA_902782965.1 uncultured Lachnospiraceae bacterium | reverse complement strand
GGTATTGTCAACTGCCCGGTAGATATAGAAGTACGTGATTCCAATAACCAGATTGTAGGAAAGATTAAAGACAATACAGTTGATAGTTCTATTTCAAATGGAATAGTTATGGATGTCAACGGAGATTCGAAAACCTTCTATATCCCATCTGATATGGAATGCGATATTATTCTTACCGGTAATAATAATGGCAAGATGGATTATTCCTTTGTGGAAATTGATGCTGACCGTGGTGAAGTCGGACGTAAGGTTTATCAGGATGTTAGTGTCACTAAGGGCGTATCAATGAAGCAGCATATTGATCCTGAGGATAATAGTAAGGATTTAAAGAATAGCAATGGACAGATTATCAATCCGAATGTAGTCAAGACGGATACTTCTAACCCGTTAAAAGTTGAGGTAACCGTAGAAGGTATTGGCTGTGCAGACAGCCTGTATAATCTGATGCCGGGAGATTATGTGACACTTAGTGCCACAACAGATGATAATAATGAATTTCTCGGATGGTATGATAAGAATGGTAATCTTATAACCAAGGATAACAATTATTCTTATTCTATTAAGCAGTCAGATAAATTTACTGCTAAGTTTACTGAGAATCTTGTCCTGGCAGAGGGGCTTAATATTTCATCTAAATCTATTAAGCTTGCAAAAGGAGAGACGGCAATTATTAATGCCAAGGTTCTTCCTGAGAATGCCACGGTTCCATATGTTGAGTATGAAAGTGTTAACAGCAACATAGTTTCCTGTGATTCTTATGGAATAATAAAAGGCCTGAAGGATGGTGAGACAGAAATTAAAGTCACCTCCTATGATGGTGAAGTTACTGAGAAGATAAAGGTTACGGTAGGAAACGGCAATTCTGGTGGTAATGGTGGTTCGAATGGAAATGGTAATTCCGGAGGAAATGGTTCTGACTCAAGCCGATATTACCACGAGCTGCTGGATGATGATGATACTGCTGAGGTACCATCAGTTGAAGCAGATAGAACAATAACTAATATTCCTTTTGATGCATCAATCCTGAAGAAAGCACTTCCTGTTGGAACCGTTGTCAGTGATTCATCCCGAAAGTTCAAGTATCAGGTGACTAAATCAGCAACAGATGGAAGTGGAAGAGTGGCTCTGTTTGGAGCTGTATCCAAGAACATTAAGACCGCTGTGATTCCGGACACTGTGGTACTTGAAGGCGTAAGCTATCAGGTTACATCAATTAAGGCATATGCTTTCTGCAATCGAAAGAAACTGAAATCAGTTTCAATAGGAGCAAATGTAACTAAGATAGGTAAATATGCATTCTATGGATGTAAGAAATTGAAATCCATAGATATCAGGACCGAAAAACTTACAGCGAAGAATATAGGTGACAAAGCATTTTCCAAGACTGCCAAGAAACCGACAGTCACAGTACCTGCTTCAAAGAAGAAGTCCTATAAGAAGTGGCTTCGAAAGAAAGGACTATCTAAAAAGGCAAAGTTCAAATAAGTAATTAGGATATCCTTCAATAGAAGAGGGGCATGAGCTAAGCTCATGCCCTTTTGCTTATCTGCCCTGATTTTATTGTTACTCCGACAAGAGTTGCCGCTCCAATGATCAGATAAACCAGTCTTGTGAAAAGGAAGGTTGGTGCAATGGTAAATGGAGTTTCTCCTCCCTTGAGGGATTCGAGAGCCCCTGACATCACTTCATAATAATTTGCCCCATTAATATCGATGGAGAATTCCTTCATGATAAATGCCATCAGGATTATCACTGCCATGAAAATATATATAAGAACCGGATTCATTCTGCCCAGCAGATTTCCAAATCCGAGAATAATAAGGAGGCATGGGATGGTAATGAGCAGCCAGTCAGCTATATATACTCCGGGGTATACCTCCCCGAAGATGACTCCCAGGAATACACATCCCGTTATGAAAATCAGGATATTATTCAGCAGAAAATATCCACCAATAATAACATTTCTTATAAGTATTCTCTTGCGTATCGGAAAGCCGGTCACATCTGTAAGAACATTTACACTTTTCTGTTTTTTTGAAAAGAGCGTAGCCATGACGAAGAGGGTGGTCAGCATTGAAACAAGTGTAGTATCGCCCAGATATTTTCCGAAGCTCCAGCCTGAAAATGGAGCTGTATCAGATACACCAAGTATAGTCTCAGTGGACAGGATATAATAGGAGTATAGTAATGCAATGATAGTAAATGCGAAAGTATACGGTTTTAACAAAATTATCTTAAGCTCATATTTAAATATCTTACTCAATTCTTATATCCTCCTCTGTAAGTCCTGCTGTGGATAAGAAATCCTGGAAGGTACAACATGATTCATTCATTCGGTAATCCATATTTTTTGAATATAGTTCCTGAAGAACTTTATCCATAGCAGCTTCACCACCAAGCTTCTCCTCTGCCTTCAGCAGCATAAGAGGCATCAGACTATATTTCTTAATAGTTGATACGCTTGTCTCTATCAACGATTTGTAACCAGCAGGAAGCTTGTCTATATATTCAGGGTGTCTGTAATAGAAATTATTATTAAGGTATTTTACATCTTCTTTCCACTTATCAACATAGTACTGCTTTG
>CACZPG010000058.1 GCA_902782965.1 uncultured Lachnospiraceae bacterium | reverse complement strand
GTGCTGGGAACTATTCTTAACTGTACATTGATAAAAGCACTTGTAAATGGGATAGTAATGTTCAAGTGGCACTTCACTCTTATGCCTCTTGTAATATGTCTTCCGATTCTATGCGTGCTGATTCTGATCATACCGGTTATAGCTTATAACAGTCTCAGCAAGAAAAGTGTTGTGGACAGACTGCGAATTGAATAATAGTAAATTAGTGTTTGGAGCCGGTTTTGCCGGCTCCTCTTGATTTATCCTTTAGATACTGCTATATTTAGTAGGTCAAAGAGGAACCTTTGGCTTCGGGCTCAGAGGTTTGACCCTGCAAAGGGTTCTGATTATAGGAGGGAAAAATCATGAAGAAATTTTTAACCGTTATATTAGCAGCTGCTATGTGCTTTTCAATGGCAGGCTGTGGATCAACAATGAAATCCGAAACAGGTACTATTACAGGTAATACAGATGAAGCTGAAACAGATGGTGGTTCAGACAGTGCAGCTACAGTCGAAGATAAGAAGAAGGTTCAGGATGCCGGAAAGCTTGTAGTCGGTATCACTGATTTCGAGCCAATGGATTATAAGGATGAAAACGGAAACTGGATTGGTTTCGATGCAGATATGGCAAATGAATTTGCCAAGAGCCTTGGTGTAGAAGCTGAGTTTGTTGAAATTGAATGGGATAACAAAGCGCTTGAGCTTGATGCAGGAAATATTGACTGTGTATGGAATGGTATGACTCTTACAGATGAGGTTAAGAGTGCTATGGACTGCTCAAATGCTTATTGCAACAATGCACAGATAGTTATTGTTCCTTCTGATAAAGCTGATCAGTATCAGACAGTTGACAGTCTTAAGGATCTTAATTTTGCAGTTGAAGTAGGTAGTGCAGGAGAGCAGCAGGCTCAGGAGAACGGACTTAATTTCACTTCAGTTCAGAACCAGGCAAATGCACTTATGGAGGTTGCAGCAGGTACTTCTGACGCAGCTATTATCGATTCACTTATGGCAGCAGCTATGGTTGGTGAAGGAACAAGCTATGACAAGCTTACATATACTGTAGGTCTTAACAGTGAAGAATATGGTGTAGGTTTCAGAAAGGGTTCTGACCTTACAGCAGCACTTAATGAATTCTTCAAATCAAGCTATGCAGACGGAAGCATGCAGAAGACTGCTGAGAAGTATGGAGTTCAGGCAGCGCTTATAGCACAGTAATTAATGTAGTGAATTCTTAGTTAAAGGAAAGTCCCATGGAATTATTCTTTGAACAATTACCAATAGTAATAAAATCTTTGAACGTAGGTTTCCTGCAGACGTTGAAGCTCTTTTTTGTAACACTTATCGGGGCTCTTCCTGTTGGTCTTCTAATATGTTTTGGAAGTCAGTCGAAGTTGAAACCTGTTAAGCTATTATTCAGGTTTATTATCTGGATCATACGTGGTACCCCGCTTATGATCCAGCTGCTTATAATATATTATTTTCCGGGCCTCGTGCTTAAGAATAATATCTGGGGTGGAGACGAATCGGGAAGATTCTTTGCCTCAGCTGTAGCATTCATTATTAATTATGCCTGCTATTTCTCGGAAATATATCGTGGCGGAATCATCAGTATTCCTGTAGGACAGGATGAAGCAGGATATGTGCTGGGTATGTCTAAGAGTCAGGTATTCTTCAAGGTCAAACTGTTACAGATGATCAAGAGAATACTTCCTCCTATGTCAAATGAAATCCTTACACTTGTGAAGGATACATCCCTTGCCAGAATCATAGCTCTTCAGGAAGTTATCTGGGCAGGACAGGCATTTATGAAGGGCTCACAGGGTATATCAGGAGCTATCTGGCCGCTGTTCTTTACGGCAATTTATTATCTTATCTGCAACGGACTTCTGACAGTGATTCTTGGAAAGTGTGAGAAGAAGCTGGACTTCTTCCGTTGATCGTAATAAGGACGGAGCGTACTATGAGTATATTAGAAGTAGAACATATAAGTAAATCTTTTGATAATACAGAAGTTCTGAAGGATATCTGTTTTACAATGGAGAAGAGCGAGGTTCTCTCTATTATTGGATCTTCTGGAAGCGGTAAAACAACTCTTCTCAGATGTCTGAATTTTCTTGAGCGTGCAGATAGTGGAATCATTAAGGTTTCCGGTGAGACTGTTTTTGAAGCAGGTAATCCGGAATATCTGAAGGACTCCGTAATCAGGAAGAATATCCTTCATTTTGGTCTTGTATTTCAATCCTTCAATCTGTTTCCGCAGTATACAGCCCTTGGAAATGTAATGCTTCCGAGACAGTTAAGTGCGAAGAAACTTCCTGACTTTAAGAAGAGGAAGAAGGAAATCTATGAAGAGATAAAGAAGGAAGCTGAGGTACTTCTGGATCAGATGGGTCTTTCTGAAAGAATGGGAAATTACCCACATCAGCTTTCGGGAGGTCAGCAGCAGAGAGTTGCTATTGCAAGAGCGCTGGCAATGAATCCGGATATACTTTGCTTTGATGAACCTACCTCTGCCCTGGATCCGGAACTTACAGGCGAAGTTCTGAAGGTAATTAGACAACTTGCTGATAAGAAGATGACAATGATCATAGTAACACATGAAATGTCTTTTGCCAGGGATGTTTCTGATAAGGTAATATTCATGGATAAGGGATATGTGGTAGAGTACGGTACTCCTGAGGATGTATTTGAGAATCCGAAGAACGAGAGAACGAAACAGTTTATTGGATTATAAGAGTATGTATAAAAATGATACCATCGCTGCTATAGCTACCGGTATGGGAAAGTCAGCAATAGGAATGATCCGTGTGAGCGGTCCTGAGGCTATAGCAATATGCGATACCATATTTACCGGAAAGAAAAGAATAAAAGATATGGATACATTTACTGCTGCTTTTGGAAGGATTATGTGTGAAGAAGAAATCCTTGATGAGGCAGTAGTTCTTGTTATGAAAGGCCCGCATACATTTACGACTGAAGATACAGTGGAAATAGATCTTCATGGTGGTCCCTTTGTGATGAAGCGTGTTCTTGAACTTCTGATATCGAAGGGCATAAGAGTTGCTGAACCGGGAGAATTCACTAAGAGAGCTTTCCTCGGAGGACGTATCGATATGTCTGAGGCTGAGGCTGTGATGGATGTGATCAGTGCGGAGTCAGATATGGCATTAAGAACATCCGTAAATCAGCTTACCGGAAGGTTGAAGCAGGAAATAGTACTTCTCAGGGAGAAAATACTATATAATACTGCTTATATTGAATCTGCTTTAGATGATCCGGAGAATTACAGCCTTGATGGTTTTTCTCAGAAGCTTGAGGGAGAAGTAAAGGAACTGAATCATAAGATTGACGGTCTGCTTGTAACTACTGATGAGGGCAGGATAATCCGCGAAGGAATAAGAACTGCAATTATCGGAAGACCTAATGCGGGTAAATCTTCCATTCTGAATATGCTTCTGGGGGAGAACAGAGCTATTGTTACTGATACCCCGGGAACAACAAGGGATACACTGGAGGAATTTATCAGTCTGGATGGGATTGTCTTAAAGCTGATAGATACAGCAGGTATCAGAGATACGGCTGATGTGATTGAGAGAATGGGAGTGGAAAGAGCACGGGAATGTGTCAGGGATGCGGATCTGCTTCTGGTTGTCATTGACGGTTCGGACGAAATAACTGAGGATGACAGGGAAATACTCAGGTTGTCCATGAACAGAAAATCCATTATACTAATCAATAAGAATGATAAAGATCAGATCATCAGTGAAGATGACCTGATGAGAATAATAGAAGCTAACAGAGAAAGCATTGTAGAAGCTTTAGACAGCAGCGATGAACTTCCTGTGGATTCACAGAGAATAATCAGCATTTCAGCTAAATCCGGAGATGGTCTGGAGCTTCTGAAAGAACAGATCAGAGAAATATTCTTCAAAGGTGAGGTTGACTACAATAATCAGCTCTGTATAACAAATGCCAGACATAAGCAGGCTTTGATAAATGCCAGAGAAAGCCTGAATCGTGTTCTGGAGAGTATTGATAATGCTATGGGTGAAGACTTCCTTACCATTGACCTTATGGCAGCTTATGAGTTTCTGGGGCAAATAATAGGAGAAACTCTGGAGGATGATCTTGCAGACAAGATATTTAGTGAATTCTGCATGGGAAAATAAAATTTCCGGATCCGGGATAGAAACGGATATATAATAATGGAGACAATATGAACTATATTGTATTTGATCTTGAATGGAATCAGAGCCCAAACGGACATGCAGGGGAGCATCCACGTATGCCGTTTGAAATAATAGAAATAGGCGCTGTCAAACTTGATGAAAAATATAATATTATAGATGAGTTTCAGAGACTGATAAGACCGAAGCTGTATACCAGGATTCATAAATACATCAGGGATATTCTGAACTATGATGAGAAGACTCTGAAAGAGAAGGGAGTGCCTTTCAAAGAAGCCTGCACTCAGTTTCTGGATTGGTGCGGTGATAGTGATAGGGACTTTGCCTTCTGCACCTGGGGACCATCGGATCTCAGTTATCTTCAGAATAATATGGATTTCTATTACATGAAGAAGCTGGATTTCCCTCTCAAATTCTATGATATTCAGCAGATTTTTGCCGAGAAGTATACTAAGGATAATTCAATAAGTGCGCTGGATAAAGCGGTTTCCAAGCTGAAAATGACTCAGGACAGACCTTTCCATGCGGCAATAAATGATGCCTACTATACTGCCCGTGTATTGAAAGAGGGTAAGCTGGGGGACATAACCGATAAATATGTTTATGATACCTACAGATATCCCAGAAACAGAACAGAATCTGTACATGATTTCCATAATGGAACCTTGGAGGAAATGTATGGAGAATATGCTTCCAAGAAGGATGCTCTTAAGGATAAGAGGGTGACGGATATAAGGTGTGCCAAATGTGGCAGGAAAACCACCAGTCAGATAAAGCCTTTCCAGATTAATAATTCGACTGATCTTGCTGTAGGCGTATGTTTCAGACATGGAAGAATGTTATCTACCATCAAATTCAAACCTGCCTCTGAGAGCATGGATACGGTTTTCGTAGTAAAGAAGATACATCCTATTACGAAGGCGAAATATACAGATGTCAAGAACCGCCGGGATCTTCTCGCAGAGAAGAAGAAAGAGCGGGACAGAAGATATATGGAACGAAAACTGAATGAGAAGAAAGTAGTAAATAATACGAAGAACAAATAGGTGACGGAAAAAATTCCGTCACCTATTATTATAGGGGATCACGTTTGGCTGTTCCGGCTTTTCTGGGGTAACTCTTTGGAGTTGCCCCTTTCTTTTTGATTATGACAAAGCTTCTTCTTATATCCGATTCCGGAAGTGTCGTATGAATTACATGTGTATCAGTACCGTTCAGAAGTTTAATTGCTTTCTCTGCCTCTGCAAGCTCTTCACTGATTTCACCGGATTTATATGCAATGAAAAATCCATCTGGCTTTACAAAAGGCAGGCAGTACTCTGTAAGAGCACTCTGGCTGGCAACGGCCCGGGAAAGGGCAAAATCGAAATTATCTCTAAGTTCCTTTCTGCGAGCACCGTCTTCTGCACGTGCATGAACTGTGGTAACTTCAGAAAGACCGAGAGCAGAAATAACTTCATCAAGGAAAACAAGCCTTTTGTTAAGGGAATCAAGTAGTGTAAGCCTGATTTCAGGGCAGGCAATTTTGAGAGGTATTCCCGGAAATCCTGCACCGGTACCTACATCTATTACAGAAAAGCTTCTGCCAAGGCTGCTTTTAAATTCGTCTACGCATTTCAGAACCAGAAGACTATCCAGCAGATGTTTAAGTGCAAATTCCTCCGGGTCTGTAATGGCTGTAAGATTCATAACCTTATTCTTCTCAATAACCATATTCATATATTCGTTCAGCTTCTGGATGGCGGATTCCTCAAGGGTTATATCTGAGGCCTCCAGATAATATTTGATATCTTTCATAAGTAGGTTCCTTTTATGTTTATTCCTTCGTAACTGTTCAGTAGTTTCATTTATCCAAATAAAAAGTTTGCTTTAATTCTTATTTGTGGTATTATAAATCAGACATGGACTTTTTGTCCATGATTTTAGTGTGTTAATATTCGAAAAAGAAAACGAGGAAAAAAAATGAAAACCTTAAAAATCACAGGTATTACTCTTTCTGTAGTTCAGTTAATTGTTTCAATAGTTCTTATCTATTTTGCAATGTCTACGAAATTCGTTCCATTTTTCTATGGCTTTATAGGTTCTATAATACTTATAGCTATTCCGGTTGGACTGTTCATGCTTTCAAGAACTGAAAGTAAGAAGCTTCGAATAATTTCTATTGTTTTTTCCTCAGTTTTTATTATTTTGTTTTCATTAGCTTCTTATTATCTTGCTGTTGCAAATCGTGCAATCGAAGATGTTACCGGAAGTAATACTGAGGTAGATGAGATAAGCGTATATGTAGCTAAGGACGATGAAGTATCTTCTATTAATGAAGCTGTTCTTGATGATTACATTTTCGCAATTGTTGAAACTGATGATTCTGAGCATATAGCAGAAACTGTTAATAAGATTCGTGAAAATGTCGGAAGAGATGTTCTGACAATGAGTTTTGATTCGATTTATGCAGCAATAGGCGCCTTTGAAGAGAATGCCGTTCAGGCTATTATTACCAATGAAGGTAATATTTTTGTACTTGATAATACAGAGGCTTATGAAGATTATTCCAAGAAGAATCTGAAGATCATCATGGAGAATGATATTGAAGAGAAGGTTGAACTTCCGGAGGAGGTAGTAGACCAGGATATCTTCTGTATATATTTCAGTGGTATTGATACCTTTGGTTCTGTAACTGCAAAGAGCAGAAGTGATGTTAATATCATAGCAGTAGTGAATAATAAGACAAAGACAGTTCTTCTTCTGTCTACACCGAGAGATTATTATGTGAAACTGGCTGAAAGCAATAAGAATCTTAAGAACTCCGATCAGGAGAATGCTGCTAAGCCGGAGAAAACAGAGAAGGATATAGACGGTAAGGATGATAAGCTTACTCATGCAGGTCTTTATGGAATAGGCTGTTCCATGGGAACTCTGGAGAAGATATATGATGTGGATCTGAACTATTATGTCAGAATCAATTTCTCCGGATTCCAGAAGATTATTGATAAGCTTGGTGGAGTAGATGTTTATTCACAGTATGATTTCACTTCAATGACTGAGGAAGGTACATATTCCTTCTCAGCAGGTGAGAATCATCTGACCGGAGAGGAAGCTCTGGGCTTTGCAAGATCCAGAAATTTCAAGGACGGTGACAGACAGCGTGGTAAGAACCAGATGCAGGTTATCAAAGCAACTATTGAGAAACTTGAGTCATCTGCAATGCTTAAGAATTATGCCGGTCTCATGGAAGAACTGGGAGATACTTTCCAGACCAATATGGGCAAGGATGATGTGGGCTATCTGGTTCAGAGTACTATTGAGAATGGAGACTGGAAGGTTCTTACCTACAGTGTAAGCGGTTCAGATTCCATGAAGAGATGTTATTCACTGGGAACAGAAGCATATGTAATGATTCCTAACCAGGGAGATATTAAATACGGAAATGATCTCATCAGAAGAGTTCTTGACAGTGAAGATGTTAATCAGGATGAGATTGATAATTATATTGTAAATAAAGATGAAGAAGATCTTATAACCGAAGAGCAGCCTTCAGAAGAAGAGACTACTGAGAAGAAACCGGACTAATTAATTTAGAAATTTACTTCTGACTGTTAATAAAATTTTAAAGAACGGAGTGAAAGTATGAGTATGAATAAGGGGATTGTACTTGTAATTATGGCTGCCGGACTAGGTAGCAGATTTAAAGGTCTGAAGCAGATTCAGAGTGTTGATGCAGATGGTCATGTTCTGATGGATTATGCTATTTATGATGCTATTGAAGCTGGTTTTTCAGAAGTAGTGTTTATTATCAGAAAAGATTTTGAGAATGATTTCAAGAAAGTGATTGGAAACCGTGTAAGTGAGAAGATCAAAGTAACTTATGTATTTCAGTCACTTGATGATGTTCCTGGGGATATCAGTGTTCCGAAGGGCAGAGTTAAGCCTTGGGGAACTACGCATGCATTATGGAGCGCACGTAAGGCATTGAAGGGCAAGAAGTTCCTTACTATCAATGCAGATGATTTCTATGGTCGTGGAGCATATAATGCAGCATATGAATTCCTTTCAAAGGCAAAAGAGCCGGGAGAACATGGATGTATCTGCTATGATCTGATCAAAACACTCAGCCCTACAGGAACTGTCAGCAGAGGTATCTGTCAGACAGACGAAGAGGGTAATCTTACAAGAATTGATGAACGAAAGAATATCAAGCTTGAGGATGGAAGGGGATATTACACAGTTGATAACGGGGTATCCTATCATCTTATTCCGTCAGATTCACTTGCATCAATGAATCTGTGGGCTTTCAGCGAGGGCTTCATTGATGATATCGAAGTAACCTTCAAAGAAAGATTTGAAGAGGGTGTGAAAGACAGACCTGATACTTTTGAAGAGACTATTTCTGATGCAGTTCAGGACATTCTTACCAGAAAAACCGGTACAGTGAAATGTATCAATACTGATGAAGAATGGTTTGGCATGACCTATGTCGAAGAACTGGATATGGTAAAGGATAAGCTTAGAAAACTCAGAGAGGATGGTATATATGAACAGGACAAATGGTAAATATAGTAAGCCATTTTATGAAGATGACAGTTCATATAGAATAACAGGTTTTACATCTCTTGCAGGATGTGCGCTTCTTGTGCTTGGAAGTGTTCTGAATTGGAAGAGTTTCTACCTGAAAACCACTGAAACAGAGAGAAGCGGTATCAGTCTTCTGAAAAGTGCTATAAATGCCTTTCAGGGGATGTTTCAAAGAGATCTGAATAATTCTATTGTGGATACACATATTACCGTTTCAGGCATCCTTAATATAATATTTATGTTGATTTTCTATGTGATTATTCTCTTTCTGATAATCGCCGGAGTGAAAGATAATTTCAGCAGAAAAGAATTCTTTGTGAAGTATAAGAAGATAATAAGAATTTCAGCACTTATTATTCTTATTATTCTTATGATTCTGCTTACGCATACAGTGTCCTACAAGAATAGTATTAAGCAGTTTGAAGAATCTGTAACCAGCTGGATATCCTATATAGAAATGAGTGTATCCAATCATGTGGAAGGCGCCGATAATATGCAGTGCACCTTTAAAACCGGTCCTGCTCCAATATGCTTCTGGCTGGGAATAATCAGTTATTTTCTGTCTGTTGTCGGATGCTTCGTGCTTGATACACTGAATGAAGATGATAATGAGTCAAAGGAAGCCGTATCCCCTGACTCAGAAATACAGAAAGATACTTCCGGAGAGCTTTCACAGAGTGAAGCCGGGGAAGTATCCCAGAGCGATTTATCTGAATAAAGCATTAAAGTCTTCATAGAACTTCGGATATGACTTTCTGACAGCCATAGGATTTCTGATAATTATATCACCATCAGTAATCAGTGAAGCTATTGCTGACGACATGGCTATTCGATGATCGTTGAAGGAATCTACGGTTCCACCTGAGAGATGGCCGGTTCCGTTGATAATAAGACAATTATCTTTTTCGTATATATTTGCATTTAAAGCCGACAGTGTGCTGATTATAGTCTGCACTCTGTCGCTTTCTTTGATTCTGAGCCTTTCAATATTTCTTATGACAGTCTGTCCCTT
>CACZPG010000057.1 GCA_902782965.1 uncultured Lachnospiraceae bacterium | reverse complement strand
TTTTTGATAATATTTTTTGATAATATTTTAAATGATTTAATGTTGCTTCTTTTATAAATTTATAAACGTTCTGAATGATTAATACATAAGTATTATTTAAAGGTTTAGTTCTTTAATGCCTTGATTCTATCAGAAATTATAAGCTTCCTTAAATAGAGGGATAGCCTTCTCAATCATTTCAGTTGGAACACAATATGAAATGCGGAAATGTCCAGGACACTGGAAACTGTCGCCCGGTACAGTTATAAGGCCGAGCTCTCTTGCAGCTTTCCAGCACCACTCGTTAGCATCTCTGAGAGTGGAAACATCGGTGTTTCCTGTAGAACCATTATCAGAAGCATTTCTGTCAGGAACACGTGGCATCATATAGAAGGTTCCTAATGGTTTAACCACTTTGTATCCGATTTCTGTAAGTGCATCATACAGAAGTTTTGCATTTCTTTCGTATATACTGAGGTCACTTGTCTCATCTATAACTCTCTCTATTGCAAGCTGCATAAGAGCAGTAGGGCAGTTGTGACCGGTAAAACGGGATACCTGACCAGCCATTGGTACCAGATAATCAGCATCCTTTGCAGCAGGATTAACAGCCATATATCCGATACGTTCACCCGGAAGTGACAGTGACTTACTGAAAGAGTAGCAGCATATTGAATTATCATAGAATTTTGAAGGGAACGGACTGTCCACACCTTCGAATACTATTTCACGATAAGGTTCATCAGTAATGAGGAATATTTCGTGACCATATTCATTTTGTTTTGCCATAAGAATATCAGCCAGTCTCTGAATGGTTTCAGTAGTGTATACGATACCTGAAGGATTGTTAGGAGAATTAATGAGAACTGCAGATACATTTTCATTCAGCATTTCTTCGAATTTCTCGAAATTGATCTGGAAGGTATCATAATCTGCAGGAACTACCTTAAGCTCCGCACCTGTACCGTTAACATATGGACCATATTCCGGGAAGTATGGAGCAAATGTAAGAACAGTATCTCCCGGCTTAGTTACAACCCTGAGTGCATGTGACAGCGCACCGGCTGCACCTGAGGTTGGGAAGATATGCTTGGCTTCATAATTCATACCGAATCTTCTGTTCAGAGAATCTGCTATACATTTTTTCGTTGAATCCTGACCGAGAGTAGGGCTGTAACCGTGAATCTTAACAGGGTCACCTTTCTCGGTAATATCTATGATGGCATCTCTGAAACTGTCAGGTGCCGGCACAGATGGATTTCCTATTGAGAAATTGAAGACAGAGTCCGGTCCTTTCTCAGCAGCGCGGGCTCTGGCAAAATCAAAAAACTGACGAATGACGGATTCTTTTCCGGTCATTTCTTTATAGAATTCATTTACCATAATAATCCTCTTTCCGGGGCGTCAGACCAGGGCTGTCACTCATTGAAAATCAAACCATACATATGAGTCCGTATCGTCCCACATAATCTTCAATATTATAGCTGATTTCAGAATATAATACAAGGATTTAATGATGAGAAAAACTAATGAGAAATAAGTAAAAAAGAAGCGGGCAGGAGAACCTGCCCACTTCGGGTTAATATCGTGTATTAACTTGTTTTTAGAGACCAACCTGTCCGTTAAGATTTCCGTTCTGGATGATCCACTGCTGCTTCTCTGCAAGAGATGCCTTAGAAGCTTTCTTACCCTTAAGCTTAAAGAGAACATTTGATAAACTCTTTCCTGAACTCTTTGATCTGTCGTAGGTTCCTGTGCTGGTTGTAAGCTTCTTAGTAAGTACCTTTGTTCCGGTCTTGATTGTATTCTCGTTTGAATCCTTTCCGGTATACTTATGAGTAACTGCGTTCTTTTTGATCTGAAGCTTTCCTGCTGCATCGAATTCGTATATTGTCTTACCATATACATCATCTACTGCAGTTACTACAGATGTATTTGTACCATTAGATTTTGCAGTTGCAAGATTACCCTTCTTATCATATTTATAGGTTGTTTTATCCTTTGAAGGTGTTGCTATATTGGTGGATGTTTCAACCTTGCTGTAAGGAGTTCCTGATGTTTCAGTAGCTACTACAGCAGCTGTAAGTGCGGCTGGATCACTGTTGCTCTTTCCGTCTTTATCAACGAAGTAAGTTGATTTTGTGTTCCCTGGTGTTGATGTGGTTCCATCGGTATAAGCATATGTATCAGTATAATCTTCAATATATCCGTATG
>CACZPG010000056.1 GCA_902782965.1 uncultured Lachnospiraceae bacterium | reverse complement strand
TGCTTCCATTTCATCCTTATCACATACAGTGTCATGAACTACAGGAGCTGTTCTGATTTCTTCAACTGCCTGAGGAATCTTCACTGCAGAAAGCTTTGACAGTTCATCAACCAGTTCGAAATCCTCACCGGAAGCCAGTGACTCATCAATTGCAGTAACAACACTTCTCGTGAATTTATAAGGACTTGCTGTAGATGCGATTATAGTCGGAGTTGTATCTCCTGTTTCATTCTTATACTTATCATATACATTTACGGCAACGGCTGTATGAGTATCAATTATATAACCATCCTCAGCATAGAGCTGTCTGATGGTCTCAGCCACTTCATCCATGGTAGCATAATTTCCATAGAACTGATACAGATTCTTCTTCATTTCATCTGTAATCTCATATTTGCCGGTTTCTGTAAGACTCTTCATGAGTTCTGAATTCTTCTCCGGATCATTTCCAGCAATCCTGTATATAAGTCTTTCCAGATTACTTGAAATCAGAATATCCATAGATGGTGAAGAAGTAAGAATGAATTCTCTGTTTCTGTCATAGGTTCCTGTTGTAAAGAAATCGTACAGAACCTTATTGTCATTTGATGCACATATGAATTTTCTTACAGGAAGACCCATAAGTGATGCATAATATGCTGCCAGAATATTTCCGAAGTTTCCTGTCGGAACAACTATATTTACAGGCTCACCTGCTTTAACGGTTCCTGCTTTTACAAGTCTGGTGTATGAATATACATAATAAACCATCTGAGGAACCAGACGACCTATATTAATCGAATTTGCAGATGAGAATCTGAATCCCTTCTCATCCAGATAAGCAGCAAGCTCCTTATCAGAGAACATTTTCTTAACACCGGTCTGGGCATCATCGAAATTACCGGTAATACCGGCAACAAATGTATTCTTACCCTTCTCAGTAACCATCTGCTTCTCCTGAATTGGACTTACTCCATTCTTAGGATAGAATACTGCAATTCTTGTTCCCGGAACATCAGCGAAGCCTGCAAGTGCTGCCTTTCCTGTATCACCGGAAGTTGCAGTAAGAATTACTATTTCCTTATCCATATTGTTCTTCTTAGCTGCTGTGGTCATAAGATAAGGAAGGATCGAAAGAGCCATATCCTTGAATGCAATAGTCTTTCCATGGAAAAGCTCAAGAATATATGCACCATGATGATATTTAACCGGCGCAATCAGCTCGCTGTCAAATTTCTCATCATATGCACCATCGATACAATATTTAAGTTCCTGCTCAGTATAGTCTGTAAGCATACGGCTGAGAACTTCGTAGGCAACTTCCTTATAATCCATTTCTGCCAGTTCATCAAAGCTGATGTCAAGCTCCGGTATCTCATCCGGCACAAACAGACCACCCTCTTCTGCAAGTCCCTTCAGTATAGCCTCACTTGCAGTAGCAGTCTCATCAGCATTTCTTGTACTTCTATATAAAAATGACATTTTTCTTTCTCCTTACTTTATTGCATCATATATCATCTGGGCAAAGGTCTGATATCCGGCACTTGTCAGATGGATTCCGTCTCCACTGAAAAGAGCAGGATTTGCACTTCCCTTTGACTGCCAGTCAATTAGCGTCACATTACTATTCTTATTACACAACTTCGCTATTACCGCATTTGAATCGGCATACCAGGAAAGTTTAGGTCCATAGGTGTTAACCCAGAATATTCTCCTGTCGCTTCCGATATTATCTATCAGCTTCTGCCCGGCATCCTCAGTAAATACTCCGTTAGTTCCAAGTTCTATTACAACAGTATTTCCCAGTGTCCCGGCACTCTTCATACCCGTTACAATATCATAACCGGCAGACTGCTGTCTTCCGACCTTGCCATCAATATTGGCATTAGGAAGCAGACTCTTAAGATTTGTGGTGGCTCCTACCATCAGTGAATCACCAATCATAGAAACGCTCGACAGATCATGACTGTCATTATCGTTCTTTGGAGTCTGAGCCACAGGCTGCGTATTCTGACCGCCACCAGTATAGAGATAAACATCGCCTGTCTTCTTACCGAAAGCAAGCGCCTCCGCATGAGTATTAAAGAACACATCAATATGATTACCCTTAATAGCTCCACCTCGGTCCTCAACAGTATATACCATTCCATTAATGATCATCTGAGTTCCGAATGCGAATCTCTTATCGGCAGCAATAGTATGATTAGCAGTAGCAGGACGTCCACTGGCGGTTATACCATTGGTCTTTCCACAGCAGATTACACAAGGACAGTAACCTGTAAGAATGAACTGTCCCAGATAGGAGCCGCTGGCATTGCTTGCATATACACCATTGGCATTGGCAGTTACAGATACAGTTCCGTTACCACTTATGGTAGTCAGTTTGTTAAGTGAATACTTCTTATTTCTGGATCTTGCTTCATCACCCTTGGTGGTCACCTTTACTCTGTCATTACTTTCCAGAAGTGCCTCAAGAGCGGCCTTATCCTTCTTCTCCTGTTCGGTGAGAGACTTAGTATCGTTGTATGCACCTACATTATCATTGACAAACCCTGAGCTGGCTGCCGCTTCATCGGTCAGGTCCAGAGCCTCATAGGGAGTCTTGGCATAAAGCTGTGTGATGATCGGCTCATCATAAAGAGGGGTTAACGCTATCATTCTCCCCTTATCCTTGGTGACCTTTCTTCTGTCCTCTAATACGGAATTCAGACACGCAATAACAAGCACAGCTATAACAACAACTGAGAAGATTACTTTTATATTCTTTTTTAGAAATTCGATTATTTTCTTCAAAGCTCATTTCTCCGAAATCCAAAAAACTACTCCATGAAATATAACACCTCTTAAGTTTTCGGTCAACCCTATATAAATCATTCGTCACACTTAATTCAACAATATGACGGCATTCTTATGCAATCTCATCAATAAGCAGGCTCATATCCCTCTCATATTCTATTTCACTGGCCCTCTTTCTAAGTCTGGCACTTCCATATAACCCTTCTGTATACCATGCCACATGTTTTCTGAATTCTCTGATACCTATATATTCTCCTTTTTCCTGCATCATGAGGTCAAGATGCTCGTGCATTACCCGCTTTAATTCTTCCGTGCTTCGTCTCTGAGGAGTCTTTCCTGCAAGGCCGTCTTTTATTTCCCGGAATATCCAGGGATTACCTTTGGCAGCTCTGGCTATCATGACACTGTCACAGCCGGTTTCACTCTTCATACGGAGCACATCTTCTGAAGTTTTTATATCTCCATTACCTATAACCGGTATTTTGACAGCCTTCTTAACTTCTCTGATAACTGACCAGTCCGCCTTTCCCGAATAGAATTGTTCTCTGGTTCTTGCATGAACTGCCACTGCAGCTGCTCCGCCTCTCTCGGCAGCCTGTGCAATTTCAACCGCATTTATCTCATCAGGACTGAAGCCTGAACGCATTTTTACAGTAACCGGAATATCTACGGCTGAGGATACTTTTCTTACTATCTCCTCTACCAGCTCCGGTTTTTTCATAAGAGCCGAGCCTTCACCGTTATTAACGATTTTAGGAACAGGACATCCCATATTTATATCTATGAAATCAAAATTTCTGTCGGTCAGCTTCGCCGCCTCTCCTGCCAGAATTTCAGGCTCGCTTCCAAACAGCTGGACTCCTACCGGACTTTCAACTGAAGCTGTCTTCAGAAGAAGATCCGTCTTTCTGCTTCCATACATGAGCCCTTTGGCAGATACCATTTCTGTAATGGTGATATCAGCCCCGAACTCTTTACATATAATACGAAATGGCAGGTCTGTTACTCCTGCCATCGGTCCTAGTATTAATTTGTCAATAAATAAATCCTTCATATCATATACTCATATACTCTGTTTATCGGAAAGATTATTACACAAACTATTTCTGTTTATCATGAATTATCCTGAGTCCATGAAGAGTCAGTTCCGGATCATAAACATCAATGGAATCTGTTGCTTCGGAAATAAGCTTTCCAAGTCCACCAGTTGCAACAACTTTTATATCGGAAAGACCTGATTCCTCTTTCATCTTATTTACAATATATTCAGTCTGACCCACATATCCATAATAAATACCGGCCTGCATACTTGAAACAGTATCATTAACAAGTATTTTCTCAACCTTCTTGATTTCAACCTCAGGAAGCTTAGCCGTACCGGTCCATAATGCATTTGCTGCAAGTCTGATTCCGGGTGAAGTAACACCTGCTGAAAATGTACCATCTTCAAGAACAAGATCATGAGTAGTAGCTGTACCAAAATCTACTACTATTACAGGGCCGCCATACATTTCATAAGCAGCAACCGCATCTACAAGTCTGTCTGCTCCAAGTTCCTTAGGATTAGGAATAGCTATCCTGATTCCGGATTTGATTCCAGGAGCAACTATAAGCGGAGTGACCTCGAAATACTTAATAATACTGCTGGTTAATGAATGCATAATATTAGGAACAACAGATGAAATGATAACATCAGTAATAACGCCTTCAGCAAAGCCGTTTATCTGAAGCCATTCTCTAAAGAACACTCCATACTCATCAGAAGTACGATTAGTCTTGGTAATG
>CACZPG010000055.1 GCA_902782965.1 uncultured Lachnospiraceae bacterium | reverse complement strand
TGATGACCTGATCCGCGAAGGCAGCATGGCCGCTGCAAAAGAGAAGGGACTCGTCCGCCAGGAAGGCAAAGAATACGTCATGAAAGATGGCGATGTGGTACTATTTAAGTTCAACGTGTGATAACAGGGGATTAGAACACCTTGCTTCTTGCTTGCAAGAAAAGCAAGGTGTTCTCAAGACCCGCAAGGACATGAGGCTGGAGTGCGAAGCACGGGAAGCCGAATGTTCTTAGGATTACGAGAGTTGCGAAGCAACGAAGTAATCCGTTATCACACTATCATTATGGACTGAGAAATATGAGGCTGAAGCGGGAAGCCGAATGTTCTTAGGATTACGAGAGTTGCGAAGCAACGAAGTAATCCGTAATCACACTATCATTATGGACTGAGAAATATGAGGCTGGAGTGCGAAGCAACGAAGTAATCCGTAATCACACTATATTTAGAAAGGCATACTATGGATGGCATTTATTTTCCGGGATTAGGAATATTCTTTAATAATGTTCCTTCCGGTATTACATTATTTGGCATTAATATCAAGTTCTACGGTATGATCATTGCCGCCGGTTTTTTCATAGCATATCTTACAGCGGTTAAGGAAGCTAAGAGAACCGGTCAGGATCCTGAGATATATCTGGATTATCTGCTGTGGCTGGTTGTTCCGGCAATACTTGGAGCCAGAATTTACTATATAGTATTTAATCTGAAGGAATTTGTGGCCGAAGGTAAGAGCGTTGGACAGACCTTCCTTGATATGATCAATATAAGAAATGGTGGTCTTGCAATTTACGGTGGACTTATCGCCGGAGCTATAGTTGCTATTGTGGTAGCAAAGAAGAAGGGGATACCTTTTACTCTTTTGCTTGATACCATTACCATGGGTATCCTTATCGGTCAGATAATGGGCAGATGGGGAAATTTCTTTAACAGAGAAGTTTTTGGAAGATACACAGACAGCGTTTTCAGAATGGCAATTCCTGTAGATTATTATAGTAAGGGCTTCCTGACTTACCTCACAGACTCGGGTATTGTTACTGATGCGATGCTAAAGAATCAGGAAATTGTACAAGGAGTTTCCTGCATTACGGTTCATCCTACATTTATATATGAAGGTTTGTGGAATCTGCTTCTTCTGATTTTCATATTTATCTATAGAAAGAAGAAACATTTCGATGGTGAGCTTTTCACTCTGTACGCATTTGGATATGGAGTGGGGCGTTTTCTGATAGAGGGCATGAGAACAGATTCCCTTATGCTGGGTTCCTTCAAAATAAGCCAGTTGGTTGCGATTTTCTGTATAGTAGTTGCAATTATCAACATGGTAATCGGACTTAAACGAAGGAGACTTTTTGATCCTGCTAAGATGAACGTGGCGCAAAGTGGTGAAGAACAGGCTGCGACGAAATCGGGTGGTGAAAAAACAACTGCGGTGGAGCCAGGTGGTGATTCAGAAGCATCTGTGGCGGAAAGTGGAGACAAGTAGCAGAAAAAAAATAAAATCTCTAAAAATTTATTAATAATATGAACGATTAAGAGTCGGCACTATATATAGTGACGGCTCTTTTTGTTTTGTGTATATGTTGTACTACTGCCGAAAAACGGACTTCAAAGGGCTGATTTTGTGACGGATTATATGCCTCATTTTTCGGCTATTTATCTATGTTTTTAGCAAAAAAAGCCTTGCATTTTAATATGTTGTGGGTTAATATGAATGACAGGTGGGGCGAAATGGAGGGAAATATCCATAAAATTCCATGAAGTGGAGAAGCAGGCATGCTTGTCCGCGGTTTTTATTTTTCTACAAATCTCAGAAAGGAGGAACTGAATATGGCCTATAGTATGACCGGTGAGTTCAGACATAGCATAGATACCAAAAGCAGGCTTATCATTCCATCCAAGCTGAGAGATGCACTGGGTTCAAGAGTTTATCTGACAATAAGTACTGATAAATGTCTCTCTGTATATTCTGTAGAAGAATTTCAGAAGTTTACAGACAGACTTGAAGAACAGATTGATACCAGTACAGATGAAGGAAGAAAAATAAGAAGATATTTCCTGGCCAATGCAGCCGATTGTGAACTTGATTCCCAGGGAAGAATTATTATCCCGACTAAATTAAGACAATATGCCGATCTCGGAAAAGAAGTAGTGATTGTCGGAAATATGGAGAAAGCAGAAATCTGGGATAGAGCAAGATATGATGAAGACTTCAATGATCCTGATTTCTCACAGGAGAATATAGCGAAGAAGATCGAAGAACTGCATATCAGACTGTAGTAATCCGGTGATAAGGAGACTAGGTCTGTTGGAGGAAAATTATGGAATTTAAGCATATTCCAATAATGCTAAGTGCAGTTATTGAAGGATTGAATATCAAACCTGATGGTATATATGTTGATGGAACCCTCGGCGGAGCGGGTCATTCAAGTGAAATAATTAAGAGGCTTTCGGATAAAGGTTTACTTATCGGGATAGATCAGGATGAAGATGCAATTAAAGCTGCTTCCGAAAGACTTAAAGATTATTCCAACAAAAGAATTGTAAGAAGCAACTATGTAAATTATAAATCTGTTCTTCAGGAACTGGAGATTGAAAAAGTAGATGGAATCCTTCTGGATTTAGGAGTCTCCTCCTATCAGCTTGATAATAAGGACAGAGGATTTTCATACAGAGAGGATGCTCCTCTCGATATGAGAATGGACAGATCCCGAGACT
>CACZPG010000054.1 GCA_902782965.1 uncultured Lachnospiraceae bacterium | reverse complement strand
TGTTTGAAAGATATGATGAATGTTAAGATGATTATAATGATAATTATATGAATATTGTGAATATTATGAGTATTATAAATATTATGATTATTATGAATATTATGAATATTATGAATATTATGAATATTATGATGGTTATAATGAAATAGGCACCTTAGAAGTAGAAAAGCAACAAAATCAATTGAAAATGTGGAAAATGTTGCTGAAGGCACTAGAGTAAAGGAATAAAGCAACACAAAAAATAACTAGGAAATACAATTACTGAGAAATTATATAACTATGATATTACTATGATATTACTATGATATTACAGATGGTGTTTCGGTTATTCGCTGTTAAGTGAAAAATTCAGATGTCTGAGATGAGTCAATGTGGATAGTTAGTTATAAAACTATCTGCGTTGGCTCTTTTTTTGTTAGCTAAGTAAAGTTGCCAACCTGGTTTACCAAGGTGATTTTTCAAATCAAATTTTCTAAGTGAGTTTTTCGAATCGGATAATCTAGTGAATTATCAAACACTTTGCTGACATATGTTCGATATGTCTGAGTCAATTTTATAAGGAGTGTCCATTAAGTCTCTGAGGGGGTAGATATTTATTTATATATGTTGTATTGTCTGCTTCATCAAAGATAGTGGCAGTAATGATACAGGAAGGGATAGTTAAAAAAACTAATTCGATAGACGTACATTCACTGCAAAAGCTATTTTGGAGAAGTGCTCTATGAGTCTTGGTTTGATCATAGGAAAAAGATTTAGGAAAGAGATCATAAGAAAGGATCTAGGGAAAAGGAGAAAATATGAGAAAAGAGTATCCGCTTACAGCAGCACAAAATATGCATTATCAATGGATAAAGGAATATGGTACTCAGCAGGTTTCCGGTGTGAGTATAGTGGCTTCGCTAAAGGCAGAGCTTGATTTCGGCCTATTGAAGAAATGTATCCAGCTGGAGATGGAGAGATATGGCTGCATGAGGCTTCGTTTTACAAAGCCTGATGAAAAGGGTGAAATAAAACAGTATCTGATAAAGCATGATTCCAGAGATATCCCGTTAAAGGATATGACAGGCATGACACTTGCTGAGGCGGATGATGTGATGCAGAAATGGGCATATGAAACTATGGATGGAAACAATCGACCTATGTGTGATGTAACAATGGTTAAGCTTCCTGAAGGCTATAATGGTTTCTTCATTCATATGGATCACCGTCTCATTGATTCCTGCGGACTGGTAGTAATGGTAAATGATCTGATGCAGCTCTATACACATTACCGTTTTGGGGCTGAATACCCTTCGGATCTGGCTGATTTTGAGAAAGTGCTGGAGTCAGATCTTCAGAAAGCCGGAAATGAGAAAAGATTTGCCAGAGATAAGAAGTTCTGGGATGATCAGCTGGATGCACTGGGTGAACCGCTGTATTCAGATATTCAGGGACCGGGAGTTCTTGAGGAGGCAAGGAAGAAGCATAAGAATAAGAAGCTGAGAGCAGCGGATATTGAAAGAAAAGAACTGTTTGTTGCGGTTAAGGATTATATTCTTGAACCTGAACCAACTAAAGGTCTGATGGATTTCTGTATGAATCATCAGCTTTCAATGACAAATCTTCTTCTTCTGGGTATCAGGACTTATCTTTCAAAAGTGAATAACGGACAGGAAGATATTACAATAGAGAATTTCATTTCAAGACGTTCGACTCATGATGAATGGACTTCAGGTGGAAGCAGAACCATAATGTTCCCATGCCGTACAGTGATTCCGGGAGATATGGATTTTCTTTCTGCAGCATATGAGATACAGAATGTTCAGAATAGAATCTACATGCACAGTAACTACGATCCTGCCTTGATCCGTGAGGAAATGAAGAAGAGATACAAGACTCCGGAGGATACAACCTATGAGAGCTGTTATCTCACCTATCAGCCAATGCCTGTGCATATGGATAATCCATTTCTTAATGGCATTCAGATGCATTCCAAATGGTTTGCAAATGGAGCGGCCACCAAGAAAATGTATCTCACCGTATCTCACACAGATAATGGTGGAATGAATTTCTCATATCATTATCAGACTGCAAAGCTTACCGAGAAGGATATGGAACTTCTATACTATTACATGATGAGAATTCTGTTCACTGGAATTTCAAACCCCGACATGAAACTCAGTGATCTTATGGATAAGGTATAGGTTGGCTGGGAACGTTCTTATATTTCTTAATTAGTAAAAGATAAATAATAAAACGATAGGTAATAAAACAATAAGTGATAAAAAATAAGCGAAATAAAATCATTAATAAATAATGATATAGAAACAAATGAATAAAAGATAAACAAAGTATCACACATATTTAGGAGGAAAAAATTATGATGAACGTAGCAGAAGAATTTAAGAAGATAGTAGCGCAGTATTGTGACATTGCAGCAGAGGATATGACTGAGGAAATGAGTCTTCGTGAGGATCTCGGTCTCAGCTCTCTGGATTTCATGACATTTCTCGGAGAAATCGAGGATACCTTTGATGTAGAACTTGATCTGGACAGAGCAGTTCAGGTACGTACCATTGGTGAGGCATTATCAATGATGGATGAACTTGTTGCTGCATAGAATTGATTCATTTATATCAGATTTAATAGACTCATATAGTAAGGAGAGAAGAAATGAATACAATACGCGAAATCTGGGACAGTGCATTAGATAAATATGCTGAGCTTCCTGCTGTAAGGTGGCTGGTGAAAAAAGAAGTAAAAGAAAGAACCTATGGTGAATTGAATGATTCTATAGCAGCTGTAAGAAAAGGACTAAAGGCAGAAGGATTTGATGGTGCCCATATAGCTATGATAGGAACAGCTTCTGTCAGCTGGATAGGGACCTACCTGGGAATCACAACCGGTAATAATGTAGCTGTACCTCTTGATGCAGGTCTGCCGGAAGAGGATCTGATTGAACTGCTCAAGGATTCTGATGCTGAAGCTCTCTTTCTTGCCTCAAAAGCTAAAACAATGATAGAAGCAATCAAAGATGAGTGTCCAAAGATTCGCAAGATATGGTTACTGGAGGAAGAATCAAAGATAAATTCAGAGACAAATTCAGAGGCAGCGTATGAAACTCTGGCAGATCTTAAGGCTTTGGCCGAAGGTCAGGAAGATGTGACAGGACGAAAAGCTGAAGAGGTTGCGACTCTGATATATACTTCAGGAACTACCGGAAAGAGCAAAGGAGTAATGCTGACTCAGTCTAATCTTTCTCAAAATGTTGAATCAGTACCATACAGTGCTGAGCCTGGCTGCGTGCTTCTCAGTGTACTTCCGGTGCATCATGCATTTTGTCTTGTTATGGACTGGCTGAAGGGATTTTCACTGGGGGCAACAGTATGTATAAATGATTCCTTCATGCATATGATTCGTAATATGGGTATATTTAAGCCGGATGTAATGCTTATGGTGCCTCTTATGATAGAAACTATCTACAAAAGACTCTCGGCAGTTGATCCGTCAATCCCGGCAGAAGCAGTAGCCGCTAATGTATTTGGAGGAAATCTGAAAATCATATTTACAGGTGGAGCTCATCTGGATCCTTTCTATATAGAACAGCTGGATAAATACGGAGTGCAGGTACTGGAGGGCTATGGAATGTCAGAATGCTCACCGGTCATCAGTTCAAATACTCCGGAGTGTCATAAAGCTGGTTCCATAGGAAAGCCACTTCCAAATGTAAAGGTACGTTTTGAGAATGGTGAGATTCAGGTACAGGGCAGTAGTGTAATGAAGGGATATTACAAAATGCCTGTTGAAACAGAAGAGACTCTAAGAGATGGCTGGCTTCATACCGGAGATAAAGGTTATCTGGATGAAGATGGATTCCTGTTTATTAACGGACGTGTAAAGAATCTTATTATTCTTTCAAACGGAGAGAATATATCTCCGGAAGAAATTGAGAATAAGCTGGGAATTAATCCTTTGGTAGGTGAAGTGATTGTAACCGGTGAGAACAATGGCCTGACAGCAAGAATATACCCTGATCAGGATGTAATCAAGGTAACAGGACTGGAAGAGGACGAAGTAAAAGCTGCTCTTGAAAATATTCTTAAAGAATATAATCAGAAGCAGCCAACATATAGACAGATTATATCGCTTGTTGTAAGAAAAAATCCTTTCCATAGAAATGCTACCGGCAAGATTGTCAGAGCAGATGCATCCGTCGATGAATAATAATAATGTGTTACTAACTTACTTAGAGCCTGACAGGTAGGGGAGAATTCCTGACAGGAATATTTTCGATAATATTTCAGCTATATCTTCAGCGGGGGTCGCAAAGTCCTCCGCTGTCCATTTATGAAGAACACCGAGAGTACTTCCGATGGCACCGGCTATGAGATAGGAGAACTTGCTTCTGTCCTGTGGAGCGGAAATGGAAGCCGGCGTAACATCAGTAATGTATCTGTGAAACATAGTAATGGCTTTCTCGAAAAATGCATCTCCACGCGGAGTCTGAACAAGGTTAGCCAGAAATGGATTCTTCCTGGTGTAATTACAAATAGCCAGAAAGTAGGAATGACAGATATCCAGGTCATTCTTGGGATGGAAGCTTTCCATCATTGTGAAAATATCCTGAATGGTTTTATCTTCAGCAGCTATCATAAGAGCCGGGATATTTTCATAATGGTTATAAAATGTGCTGCGTACTATGCCGGCTTTTTTTATTACATCAGAGACGGTTATTTTCTCAAGATCTTTTTCCTTAAGCAATAGAAAGAAAGCTTCATATATAGCTTCTTCGGCAGTGCTGTAGCGTTCATCAGATTCGTTCATTTTGGTACTCCTTTATTAATCTGGCGAAGCTTATCCTGAAAACAGGAATAAGTTATACCGTTGACACTTGTGCATTAGTATAACACAAAATAACAGAAAAGAACTCCCAATTTATGTGATGTGGGAGTTCTTTT
>CACZPG010000053.1 GCA_902782965.1 uncultured Lachnospiraceae bacterium | reverse complement strand
TAGAACATCTTGCTGTAACTTCCAAATAATACGCAGCTTCTTCGGTGGACATTTCAGATTCATCAAGCTTATCTATTTTTTCAGCCCATTCAAGTTCCTTCTGAAGCATATCTGCATAATCCGAAATATATGAAAAATCCGTCGGATCATTATTCATATTCTGCATAAAAGAAACATATTCATCTATAAATGCTTCATAAGAATCCATCATTTCTTTAAATTCCGGTCTGATTCCGGCTACAGAATCATTCGTCTTTGTTTGAGAACCGGATTCTATGGAATCTTCGATATAAGCAAAATCTTTAGAATAATCATATTCAGCATCTTTTTCATTAATCAGAAATACAATTACAGCATTGCCTTTATTACCATCGAAAAGAATTTCTATTTCCACATAACGATTCTTATCTCCATCACTTACGTTGTATTTCCTGACAGCTTTTTTAGTATTCTCCATTCCTGCATATAATGAAATTTCGCTATCAATCATTTCACATGATTTGAAATAATCCTTTTCTATACTTTCATATACTCCGACAATATTCGAAGTTTTTATATTTCGGTAATCAAATTGTTTTTCCAGATCTGCAATCATAATCAACGCAAGTACATTCTCTTCATCTCCCTCTAAAGCTAATTTCACATCCTTATCATCGCTTTTATACTCACTTAAATAGCTGGGAACAACTATTGTATAGTCATCAAATGAATATGATACATTATTATTTTCATCCCATCCGTTCCTATCAGGTTTTGGTTCCTCAGTTGTCTTTTCTGTACTTGCCTCTGTTGTTTCTTTTGTTATTCGTTCAGTAATCATTTCTGTAGTTTCTTCGCTTTTATTGTCTACAGGTCGTATCGCCTCTTCTGTAGATTGATTTCTCTCCAATTGGGCATATTTCACACGCTGCTTTATATAAGCCTTTCCCAATATGAATAAAAGAAACACAGAAAATATCAATGTTATAATAATTATCTTCTTCGTGTTAATACCGTATAGATAATTACTCTGAGGATAACGGGAATACTGTTTACCAAAACCAGGCTGATTACTGAATTGTTGATTTGAATTATAATTTTGAGCACCTGGATTTTGATTTCCTGGATAATTACCTCCGAGATTTTGATTTCCGTAATTATAAGTTCCGGGATTCTGACTTCCATAGTTTTGACTTCCGGGATTATAAGCTCCGGGATTCTGACCTACGGAATTATAGTTAGTATTCACATTTCCCTGATCAACTGAAGAATTATTATTCATGTTCTGATTCAGATTATCAGTGTTATTGTATGGTGCATTATTATATGGTGTACTGTTATAACTGTTATTATAGCTATCATTATAACCAGTATTATAACTATCGCTATAATTACTCATATTGGTTTCGTCATTACTATAGTTCATATTATTATTCTCATCCATTAAAATACCTCCTTTGCCACAATTTCCTATTATACAAAAAATAACCCCTTTTCATTATATGAAAAGAGGTTATTAGTATGGTGTACATTTTGTACACATGTTTACATAATTCAATTATCAGCTGTAATAATTTTACTTTATTGGGATAGATATAAATAAGAGACCTTTGCCATAATGACAATGGTCTCTTATTTATTATCGTTGTTAATTACATATTATAAAATCTTATCCATTACAATCCTGATCACAGCCCTCGCAGTCATCTGTACCGCCTGCGGTTGCTCCGCTGACAGGTGCGAGTCCCAGCGCATCATGAGCTACCTGAATCATTATGGCACACTCTATTCTCTTTCTGAAGAGCTCACAGCCATACTCATAGATACCCTTAACATCGCCTGTAGCATGATAGGCATTGGCTGCACATCCTCCTGAACAGTAATGCATAGCCCAGCAATCTCTACAGTCTGGTCTGGCATAGGCGTTGCACACACGGAATTCTTCCTGTCTCTCCTTATTGGTCACTCCTGTCCAGAGATCACCAAGTTTATAGCCCTCGTCTCCTACAAACTGATGACATGGATACAGATCACCCCAAGGAGTAACAGCCATATATTCAGTACCGGAACCACATCCGGATATTCTCTTATAGATACAAGGACCCGATTTCAGATCTATCATATAATGATAGAAAGTGAAGCCTCTTCCTTCGATATCTCTCTTCAGCATTTCCTTAGCCAGAATCTCATACTGTTCCTTCAGAATCGGAAGATCTTCCTCAGTAAGTGCAAGAGCATCTCCCGGTTTACTAACTACCGGTTCCATTGACAGTTCCTTGAACCCGAGATCAGCCATAGTAAATATATCTTCTGTAAAATCAGTATTCAGATGAGTAAATGTACCACGCATGTAGTAATTCTTTCCACCTCTGGCTTCCACAAGCTTCTGGAATTTCGGAATGATCTTATCAAAGCTTCCATTACCCTGATAATCAACTCTGGTTCTGTCATGAACCTCTTTACGTCCATCAAGAGACAGTACTACATTACTCATTTCTTTATTACAGAAATCTATAACATCATCATCTATCAGCATTCCATTAGTGGTGAGTGTAAATCTGAAATTCTTGCCGGCTTCCTTCTCGATTGAACGGGCATATCTGACAATATCCTTGCAGACTTCCCAGTTCATAAGAGGCTCTCCACCGAAGAAATCAACTTCCAGATTATGTCTGGAACCACTGTGCTCCACAAGGAAATCTATTGCCTTCTTTCCTACCTCGAGACTCATGAGTGCTCGCTCGCCATTATATTTACCCTGACTGGCAAAACAATACTCACAGTTCAGATTACAGGTATGTGATACATGAAGACAGAGAGCTTTGATAACATCACCACTTCTCTTCTTAAATTCACCTGCCAGCGGCTCGAAAGTATCAGGTGTATAAAGCTTATGAGCATCCACCAGAGACCTTACATCATCAATACAGAGTCTGATATCAGCCTCTGTAACATCCTCTCTGTCACCATATCG
>CACZPG010000052.1 GCA_902782965.1 uncultured Lachnospiraceae bacterium | reverse complement strand
CAAGGTGTTTCTTCAGGTTATTGAGATCCAGGCCTTTCGCTGACTCACAATATCTTACATAAAGTGTATTTCCATCAACCCAGGTATGAACCTTTCGCTTGTCATCCAGTTCCTTTTCAGAGGTTTCCTTAATTGTAACTGTATTAGAATCTGTACCCACCAGGTCAACTTTACCGGACATATAATCAATGTCTATATTTTCAATCTTGTCAGAAATTTCTCTATCTCCGGCTATGTATTTCTCTCCGTTCTGGTAAATGTAAGTCGACTTCATGGCAAATGAGCATCCACATAGACATATCAACGCTGCTCCTACTGCTACCTTATATACAATCCCTTTAAATCCTAACATTACTTATTTCCTCCCTTTCTACCAACAAGCAGTCCAATTGCTATGAATATTACTCCAATGACCATACCTATGATCATAGGTGATATAGAAGGTTCTTGATATATAAATACATCAGATGCCTCTGCAATCTTCATCTCTATATAAAGAATTACTCTACTTCCAACATAACCTGCTACAAAAAATGCAGCTATACAACTTCCCGCCTTGACCAAACCATTTGCAGGAAGGTATCTGATTATAAGGAACATAATCCAGGCAACCAGAAATATCGGAACAGTTATACCAAAGGCCAGATTGAAGTATCCATGGCCTCCTGCACATATGCCTATGCATATTATCATAAGATAAAAAGTCAGAGTGTAAGCTGCCATAACAGCCAGTCCCTTATAATTCTTCAGATACTGCTTTATCGGTCTTCTGCAGGCTATAAATGGTGCAAAGCATATAGTCAAACCGAACAGAACTGATGAGGCCGCTATAAAGAACCAGTTTCCACCGCTATAAATACAACATACTGCAAGCAGCAGAATAATACTAATAGTCAGCGAACACATAGATAGAAACATCCTGTTCTTAGGAGCCAACAACGGTACAACAAAGAGTGAAGCCGGAATAAGCATTGCCGCCAGCACTATGAAGAACCATCCGAGTCCGTTTCCTCCGGCCAGATCTGCAATAAGACATATAAGTATAGGTATTGCAAATATTGCTGCTACGATCATTCCTGCAACAGCACTCTTTCTCCTAAAGAACTTAGACTGGGATTCTATTACATTTTCCTTCTCACTGGCGATAATATCATCAATAGCTGTATCATTCAGCTTTCCAAGCATATCACAGCATTTAGGACATTCTGCCAGATGATCTTCTATCACTTTAGCACTAGCAGAACTGCATATTCCGTCTTTGTATAACGGAAGAAGATCCACTATCATATCACAATCATATTTCATGACTTATCCATCCTTTCTCTGATCATTATTCTTGCTCGATGATACGTAACCCGGGCCCAGGTTTCCGTTTTCCCGAAAATAGAGCTTATTTCCTTAAAAGATAATTCTCCAAACACGCGCAGCTGAAAGACTTCCTTATAAGGTTCCTCCATTGTGTGAAGAATGCGGTGAATTTGTATGGAAGTATCCGCATCCATCATCCTGTTCTCAAAGCTTTTTCCTGTATCCGGCTGTTCCTCAAGCGGCACTTCTTCAAATCTGGAATTGCGCCTTTTCTCATCAATAAAGAGGTTCTTTGCAATAGCACAAAGCCATGTATAGCTCTTGCTCTCGCCTCTAAAGGTCTGATCTGTAGAGATTGCCCTGAAAAAAGTTTCCTGGGTTATCTCCATAGCGCTGTCCTTGTCATTCGTAAGCGTCATCACATAGGAAAACACCTTCATATAACAGGCTTCATAAAGTTTTTCAGCTGTACTCTTATCCATGGTATTACGAGCTTTCTTTCTTGTGATCTCATCGATTAGACGTAGTAATTCTGATTTCGTTACAAAAAAAATATAAATTTTTTTAAAAATTTTTTTTAATACATTTGAATTAGTTTATTTTACGATAGCATAGAAAATATTAAGTAATCCTTAAATCCGAGAATAAAGCTTGTCTCTTGAGTTTCTCTCTGTGTCACATGGCAGAAGAAAAAGGCCTTCCTATGAAAGAAAGCCTTGTAGAACAGGTCATCAGCACCAATGATTTTGGCAGTACTTTTCAAGGCATGGACATGAATCTGATAGTTTTTAATGTCTCCGGTCATTTTCCGAAAGATTCTCATAATCAATTCCATCAGGGTAATCCTCGTGATATATCACATTTCCCTGTTTATCTATAAGAAAAGCCCAACCGGTATCATATACAGAAAGTTCTGCCACAGCTTCCTTCAGCAGATCCATACTGATATCCATACCAATGATACCTACAGTATATCCAACCCTTCAAAATCACGGTACGTCATTTACTTATAATCTCAACCACTTCACCAATATACATATCATGAGGAGCATCTCCCTCATAGAATCTTTCAACAACATCCTTAGGCATATTATTCTCATCAAGTCTCTGTTTAAAAAGCTTCTTACATACCAAGGTAAGCTCAGCCTCTTCAAAGGTCACAGATTCCCCTGCTGCTTTTGAAGTAAGCCCTTCGTAATTCATCTTATCAATATCCCTTCCGGACTGAGAGCCGAAAACACCCAGAATCTGTTTCATATCCTCCGGATAGAAACTGATAGTGAAATAATCATTATCATCCATGAATTCATGAGTGTATCTGGAAGTTCGGACATAGGTAGTTGCTACCGGCTTGCCCCAGAGAGTACCTGTACCACCCCAGCTTATTGTCATAGAATTAAATTTATCCATTGTTCCGGAAGTAAGCAGCGCCCACTTCTTATCAAACTGTGAAAATGTGTCAATTGTTAATTCCATATTATTTATTCTCCTTATGATTAATTCTCTTTATTTTTTTCCATATTATGATGTGGGTGTCAAAAATATCTTTTGACGTCATATTGTATATGGCTCATACTGTTGATATCTAAAGTAATAATTCTAAATTAAGGAGTTACGGCGTATTATCCTATCTCCTTCACAACATCACTGAGAACCTCCGCAAGCTTCTTATGAGCCTCCGGCGATAAATGCAGGCTGTCTATGACAGAGGGTTCAATGTATTCTGCCGCATTGACATAAATGCAGCCATTTCTTTCTGCAACTTCCTTATAATATCCCGGAAATTCCTTAGAGCGTCCGATTGCGTTCTCATAGAAGCTTCCGTAAAACGGTGAATTCTTAATTCCTTCTCCGATTTCAGGTGGAGATACCAGTATTATCTCAGGAACGAATCCCTGCTTATTACCTGTGAAATCAATTATATCCTTTACAAGGGTTTCTGCCCCCTTTGCAATTTCTGAAGCAGAGAAATGAAACACTTCTTTCAGATCATTACTTCCCAGCATCATAATAACTATATCCACAGGTTTATGAGAATTCAGACAGGGTCTCAGATAATCCAATCCGTTTTTCCAGCCTTCTATAGGATCATCACAAACCGTAGTCCTTCCGTTACAACCTTCTTCAATAATTTTATAATCATTGCCAAGAAGACTCTGAAGCACACCGGTCCATCTCACATTTTCCGGATACCTCATACCATTCGAAGGATTATAACCATAGGTATTAGAATCTCCATAACATAATACAGTTTTCATATAAATTATCCCT
>CACZPG010000051.1 GCA_902782965.1 uncultured Lachnospiraceae bacterium | reverse complement strand
TGATAATGAAACCAGATGTAAGGCTCTTGCTATCGTAGCTGAGAGACTGCAGGAAAATGCTGAAGCTATATATGCTGAGAATAAGAAGGATCTTGATGCAGCTGCTGAAAACGGTGTGGCTGATTCCATAGTAAAGAGACTTAAATTCAACGAAGCTAAGATGAAGGATGTTATTGCCGGAATCAAGCAGCTTATCACTCTGGAAGATCCTATTGGGAAGGTGACTCTTGACAGAGAACTGGATGCAGGACTCAGACTTACCAGAATTACCTGTCCTATCGGAGTTATCGGAGTTATCTTCGAGGCCCGTCCGGATGCGCTGGTTCAGATATCTTCTCTTTGTATAAGAAGCGGAAACTGTCCTGTTCTTAAGGGTGGCAAGGAGACTACATTTACTAACAGAATACTTTTCTCTATCATATATAAAGCTGTTCTGGAAGCCGGTTTCCCTGAGGGCTGTATGCTTCAGGTGGAGCAGCATAATGAGATAGATGAACTTCTGACCTGCTATGGTCTGGTGGACCTTCTGATTCCAAGAGGCTCTAATAAATTCGTCCAGTACATTATGAACAATACCAGAATCCCGGTTATGGGACATGCTGATGGAATATGCCATATTTACGTGGATAAGGCGGCTGATTTTGATAAGGCAGTTCCGATTATTGTTGATGCAAAGATACAGTATACTGCTGCCTGTAATGCAGTTGAGACTCTTCTTATCAACAGAGAGATTGCCGACAGCTTCATTCCTGTTCTCTATAAAGCTCTCAGAGAGAATAATGTAGTTCTTAGGGGAACTAAGGAAGTGACGGATATTATAGAGAAGTTAGTAAAGGCTGGTGAGCTGGGAGACAGTTCAGAGGGTTCAGGATTTGAAACCATCGATGAAAGTGAATTCAAAGAGTATCTGGCGCTCATTGTATCAGCTAAGCTTGTTGACGGAGTGGATGAGGCAATAAATCATATCAATGAGAGAGGTTCACATCATACTGATGCCATTATTACAGAAGACCAGGCAGTAGCTGACAGATTCCTCCAGCTGGTTGATTCAGCCGGTGTATATCAGAACTGCTCCACAAGATTCGCTGACGGTTTCAGATATGGATTCGGTGCAGAGGTCGGTATCAGTACCAGCAAGATTCATGCCCGTGGACCGGTAGGTCTTGAAGGTCTGGTTACCTATAAGTATAAGCTGGTAGGTCAGGGACAGATTGTTGGTGATTATGCAAGCGGCAAAAGTCAGTTCCACTTTAAAGATCTGTAGAAACTGAAACCTGATAATTATATGTTAATAGGAGAAATATGATAAATATAAAAACAGATAAAGGAATTAAAGCTATTTCCACTGTGATATTCGATATGGATGGGGTTATATTTGATACTGAACGTCTCTATATCGAGTCCTGTGTGGAAATCGGTAAGAAATATAATATCAAAGATGTTGAAGAGGCCTGTTACAAATGTATAGGTGTAACCAGTGAGGCTTCTGCCAGGATTATGCTTGATTTCTATGGTGAGGATTTTCCTTTGGAGAAGTTCAGAGATGAGGTATATGAGCTTTTTAAGAAGTCCTTCGAAGAGAAACTTCCGGTAAAAATGGGGGTAGCTGAATTGCTGGAGTTTCTAAAGGATAGAGAGGTAAGAATTGCCATAGCATCTTCCACAAGTAAATCAGGAGTGGACAGAGAACTGACTCAGGCCGGCCTCAGGAAATATTTCGATGCGATTATCTGCGGTGATATGGTAGAAAGGAGCAAACCTGAACCGGATATATTCCTCAAGGCAGCGGAGGTTCTTGGAAGTAATCCTGAGGAATGTATAGTTATAGAGGATTCCTTTAACGGAATCAGGGCTGCTCATAAAGCCGGAATATTCTGTTTCATGGTTCCGGATATATTACAGCCGGACGAAGAAATGCAGGAGAAAGCATCAGTTATTCTTGGTTCTCTTGATGAAGTGCGAGATTATCTGAAGGACAATTAATGCATCAGAAGATATGCATTTTAATGTTACGTTAAGGTTAGCATATTAGTTTATTAAGTATTTCTATGTTAGAATGACGGGGATGAAGGTTAATTAATATAATAAGCGGTGCTTTACGTTTGATGTGTAGTTGATGTGAAATACCGCATGAATTAAGAGGTTAAAAGGATGGAAGATTACTCAAACAAAGAGGAAAATATCACGGAAGAAAGTATTGATTCTTCAAAGGATAAGAAAATGTCCTGGGATGAGAAATACGGAAAGAAAACCAAAAAGATGAAGAAGAAGACCAAGGTATTATTAGCAGTTATAATTGCCTTGGTTTTAGTTGGTGGTGGAGCGGCCGTATATGGATATTCCAGACTTATGAAGAAAGCTATGGATTCTCTCGGAGATGAGACAATGGTTGAATCCTTCGGAAAGAGAGATATGACAACATATATCAATTCCACAGCCGTTATTGAAAGTCAGAATGTTCATCAGGTGGTTACCTCACTTACCTATCCGATTAAGGAAATTAAGGTGGAAGTGGGCGATAAGGTTAAGGCCGGCGATGTAGTATGCATTATTGACGATCAGGACATTAATGACAGAATAGCTGTGCTTGAACAGCAGGCTTCAGATGAAGAAAGAAAACAGGCTAAGGAACGTGAGGTTGCTAACAGACAGCTTCAGCAGACCAGGGATGCCGGTAATTCAAATATTACCGGAGCTTCCTCAAAGACTGCAGAAGCCAAGGAAGCTTACGAAAAGGCTAAGGAAGATTATAAGGAAGCTAAGAATGCCTACAAAGAGGCCAAGGCTGAACTGGAGGATTCCTTTGAAGAGGAAGATCCAAGTGCGGCAGCAGTAGTATCAGAACTTAAGGGCAAGATGGAATCAGCCAAGGCTGTACAGGCAGAGAAGAAGGCCGCCTATGAGGCAGCTCAGGAAGCCTATGATCAGACTGTTAAGAGTACTAATGAAAGTGTTCAGGCTGCTGTAAATTCCAATGAACTGACTCTTTCAAACCTTTCATCCTCTGTTTCAGCTACCGCGACGGAGCTTTCAAATTATTACAGCATGAAAGAGAAGACTGTAATTCTGGCAGAACAGGATGGAATAGTTACAGAAGTCAAAGCAGTTGAGGGACTCCCGGCAACAGGGGCTATTCTTACAATAGAAGACGACAGCAGTCTTCGCGTGGAGACGGACGTTAAAGAGAAGGATATATTCAAGCTTAAGGAAGGACAGGAGGTTGAGATATCCAATTCTTCTCTTGAAGAAGTTACCGGAAAAGGTAAAATCAGCAAGGTTATAATGTTTGCTGAAAAGGCTAATGAACAGCTTACTTCAACTTCCACCATTAATTCGGCAACTTCCTATAAAGCTGTAATAGATATTGACAGCTTTGATAATCTGCTCCTCGGAATGAAAGTAAAGGTCAAGATTGCGACCGGTACAGAAATCAGTGTAGATGCAGTACCATATACGGCAATTATTTCTGACGATGATGATGGAGAATACGTATATGTAGCTGAATCAGCCGGAACAGCTGATATGTATATGGTTAAGAGAAAGAATATTGAAACCGGTGAGACTGGAGATTATTACACGGAAATAACAGGTGGCGAACTTGAAGAAGGAGATAAAGTAATTCTCTTCCCGGAAAAAGTAATGGAAAATTCAGTTGTCAAGATAACAGAATAAGGAGATGCGCATAGTGGAGAATAGAGTAGTTATCGACATGCAGCGCATCAATAAGAAATATTATGAAGGAATGGAGAATGAGCTTCATATTCTTCATGATATTAATCTGTCTGTTATGGATGGGCAGTTTGTGTCATTGGTAGGTGAGTCCGGATCAGGTAAGTCTACAATGATGAATATAATAGGTGCGCTGGACAGGCCTACATCAGGGAAGTATTATCTCAGCGGAGAAGATATTTCCGAAATGGATGATGACAGGCTTAGTGAGATCAGAAATCAGGAAATAGGTTTTGTATTTCAGAGTGCTTATATGATTCCCCGTATATCCGCACTTGAAAATGTTGAAGTACCGCTTATGTATGGTGGTATGTCACGAAAAGAGCGTCGTGATAAAGCGATGCACCTCCTGGAATTAGTGGGTATGGGAGACAGATATAAGCATAAAGCCAATGAACTATCCGGTGGACAGAACCAGAGGGTTGCTATAGCAAGGGCTCTTGCCTGTGAACCTTCAATTATTCTGGCGGATGAGCCTACAGGTGCTCTTGATTCTAAAACAGGACATCTGATCATGGACATTTTTCACAGGCTTCATGATGAACAGGGCAAGACTATAGTTCTTATAACTCACAGTAAAGAACTTGCTGCTGAAACAGAACGAATAGTGACTATAAGCGATGGATTTATAGTGTCTGATGAGAAGAATGAGCTGTTTAAACTGAGACGTGATTCAAGGCGCATGGATCCAACTGCGGATGCTATGCACTATGAAACTAAGGAGGGAGGTACACAGGATGAACTTTAGTGAGAACCTCCGTCTGGCATGGTCCTGTGTAAGAGCGAATAAACTTCGTTCTGTACTTACCATGCTTGGTATTATCATAGGTATCAGTTCGGTTATAACCATTTCTACTATAGGAAGCTCTCTTCGTGAGACCATTCAGAAAACCTTCTCAGATCTTACGGGAACTAATCAGCTTGCGGTATATTGGTTTAACCCTGAATACGGAATTGACTATGATGCGGTATTTACATTTGAAGATGTAGATAATTATAAGAAAGCCTTTGAAGGAATGGTATCTACGGCTTTTTATATGGATGTAAATCTCGGAAGTACTACATCTTATGAGGAGAATGGCAGGAAGGCAAATATTGATATTGTCGGATCTATAGAAAGTTATGCTCTGAAAAACAACCTGGATATTATCATGGGAAGGGACATTACCTATCAGGATAATGTAGAGAACCGCAAGGTGTGCGTGGTGTCTGACCATTTCGTGAAGTATGGTCTGGGCAACATGAAAAACCCGATAGGAAAGAAACTTGAGATATCTACTACGAATGGAAATGTTATCACCGTATACATAATCGGAGTATACAAGCAGAAACAGACTCAGCTGGTTAGTATGGGACAGGCAAGCACCAAGGAAGAGGATAGTGTAACCAATCTTGTTATTCCTATCAAATATGTATGGGACACACTTAACATTTCTGAAGATGAACAGGGAGCACCGATTCTTTATTTCATGAATGAACCGGGAACTGATCTTGAGATGCTTAAGGAAAATACCAAATCATATTTCAAAAGAACTATGGGCAAGAATGTTGATTCCAAGAGCCAGATCAGAATAGAGAGTCTTGAAGAACAGCTGAAGATGATCAATACAGTACTTAATGTCATTACAGTTGCGATTTCGGTTATCGCTGCCATATCGCTTATAGTTGGTGGTATAGGCGTAATGAATATCATGCTTGTATCTGTTGTGGAGCGAACCAAGGAAATCGGAATCAGAAAGGCGCTTGGTGCGAAGAACAAAGTCATAGAAATGCAGTTTCTGGTTGAAGCAGTGTTGATCTGTGCAATCGGTGGTATAATAGGAATTATTATCGGACTGTTAAATGGTGGACTCATTTCATTTATTGTAAAACAGATAGTACAGAGCAAGGAAGCTCTCAGCATGCTTACAGTATCCGTAAGTCCGCCGATAGGTGCGATTATCGTATCCTTCCTGTTCTCATCACTGGTAGGAGTTGTCTTCGGTCTGTATCCTGCAAGAAGAGCCGCACGTCTTAGTCCGATCGATGCTCTCAGAGATGAATGATGAGCTGATCATAAATATATTTGAATTTACAGCTTAATACGTATATACTGTTATGGAAATAGCTGCATATATAATTTAGACCATCTGGGTGTCAAATATTATTTGGCACCCATTGATGCGTTATTGAAAAGGGAGTAAAACGAGGAGTAATGGATAAACTTCTGATACTAAGGAATCTTTCGATAATCATAATCGTTGCGAAATTTTTTGCCCTGTCGGCACGTAAACTTAAAGCGCCGCAGGTAGTGGGTGAAATTATTGCCGGACTTCTTATCGGCCCCAGTGTATTGGGCTGGGTGAAGGCTGATAATTTCATATCGGGAATAGCAGAGATCGGTGTAATTCTGTTGATGTTCAGTGCAGGTCTGGAAACCAATATCCAGCAGCTGAAGAAGACAGGACTCAAAGCTACGGTTATAGCCTGTTCCGGAGTTTTTGTGCCACTTATTTTCGGTACAATTCTGTATATGTGCTTCTATGGCTTCAGCACACCACCATCTGAAGAATTCTTCAGTGCAATCTTTATCGGAACGATTCTGACAGCTACCTCCGTAAGTATTACTGTTCAGGTTCTGAAGGAACTGGGAAAAATCTCTGATGAAGTAGGAACGACAGTGCTGAGCGCTGCAATAATAGATGATGTAATAGGTATTCTTGTTCTTACTGTTGTTATCAGTTTCAAGGATCCAAGTAACAAGATATCTGATGTAATTCTCAGAACCGGAGGGTTCTTCGTAGCAGCGTTTGTACTGGGAATAATAATCTATAAGCTTCTCAGTGTAATTGACAGAAAATATCCGCATACTCAGAGAATTCCGATCATTGGTCTGGCTCTGGCTCTCGGAATGTCCTATGTGGCTGAGAAATACTTCGGAATAGCTGATATTACGGGTGCTTATGTTGCAGGAATCATACTTAGTTCACTGGATGATTCAGCTTATATAGACAGAAAAATGGATGTTAATTCCTATATGATATTCGGTCCGGTATTCTTTGTCAGCATAGGGTTACAGACGGATCTGAAAACTCTGGATACGACGATTCTTCTTTTCTCTATATGTTTCGTAATCGTCGGACTACTGTCCAAGATTATCGGATGTGGAGCGGCCGGCTTTATCACAGGATTCAGAGATAGAGATATTTTCAGAATCGGAGTTGGAATGATGACGAGAGGAGAGGTAGCACTGATCGTATCCAAGAAGGGACTTGAAGAGGGGATGATTGATTCCAGATACTTTACAGCGGTTATTCTTCTGATTGTGGTCAGCTCCATACTGACTCCTATTATTTTGAAGGCGTTGTATTCGGAAGGGAAAAATTCAATAGGTTCTGAGGGGTAAAGTTTATTGGATTCCAAGGGATAACATTTATTAGATTCCGAGGGATAACATTTATTAGATTCTGAAAGACAACAGTATTTTATTATGTTATACTATGCTTTGACACATTAAAAATTCTGAAGGTTTGGGGCTTTATTATCCATGGGGGTGGAAATTTAAAAAAACGGGTGTTGCAATGAGTAATAGGATTTTTGATGATAGTTATAAGAAATTTATCAGGGGTATCAATACTGAAAGAACTACAGTAAGTGACATAGTTGAATATACCAAGTCGTCCATGGATTTTATGGCTGAAGTAGTACATGTGGGACGGCTTGAGGTAGTAGTAGAGGCGAATGCCAATATCATTGATAAGGTGCCTTATAAGGTTCAGGAAATTCTCTTTGCCTCCAGAGATGGATACGAAGGAGAACTGTACAGGATGGACTTTATGACGGTAAATGGTGTTTCTATTATTATGAATGCCTATCCGGCAAGAGGTTACCATTGGAACGATGAGGAGAAAGACGACCTCTACTTTTTGTGTTCTACATTTTTTACACTTTATGAGAGAGCCAGATTATCTGAGATAGTTAAGAGGATTGCCTTTACAGATTCTCTGACAGGAGCTCTGAATATTGGTGGAATGATGAGACAGTACGGTCAGCAGAGGATACAGATTAATCTGAATGATTATACCGTATGTTTCATGAATGTTAAGAATTTCAAACTCATAAATAGAGATTTCAGCTTCAGACAGGGAGATAAACTGCTTGGCAGCTTCGTCAATTTTGTAAATGGCTTTATGCTGCCTGAAGAGATGATTGCAAGACTGGGCGGAGATAATTTCATTACAGTGATCAGGGATGACAGGGTTAATGATTTCATTAAGCTGATGAATCCTCTGGGGCTTAATATTGATGTCGATGGACAAAGGGTTGATGTAAATATGAGCTTCAGAATGGGGTTATATGATGTCTGTGATGATGTAGATCTTGGAGAAGCCATAAGCCGTGCCAGCACTGCACTATCTGTTGCAAGACGTGAAGGAACTGAAGATCATGTCTGGTTCAGAAAAGATATGAGAGAGGCTGAATTCTCTGAGAAACAGATAACCTATGAATTCAGACAGGCCATAATCAATAAGGAATTTGCGGTATATTATCAGCCGAAGGTTCATCTGAAGAAGGATGAGCTCTGTGGCTGTGAAGCCCTGGTAAGGTGGAAGAAGAATGGGGAAATTATTCCTCCAATGTCTTTTATTCCGGCTCTTGAACACGATGGTACTATTTGTGAACTGGATTTATATGTGCTGGAAACAGTTTGCCGGGATATCAGAGACTGGATTCAGAAGGATATTGAGCCTGTTACGGTTTCAGTGAATTTCTCTAAGCATCATCTTAAGAATGAGAATTTTGCAAGGCAGATAATAGCCATAATGGAGAGATATAATGTAGATCCGAGGTATATAGAGGTTGAACTTACTGAGACTGCCTGCTATGAGGATTACAATACTCTGAAGGGCTTCATCGAGCTGATGAAAGAGCATAACATCAAGGTTTCCATAGATGATTTCGGAACCGGTTATTCATCTCTCAGTCTGCTGAAGGATCTTAAAGTAGACGTGATAAAACTGGATCAGTCCTTTGTCAGGTCTATTGATGAACAGGTTGGGGAGAGAAGTGTTTCAACAGAGATAGTTATTAAGAATATAGTAAATATGGTTGATGAACTCAGCATGGAGATAATAGCTGAGGGAGTAGAGACCAGTGAGGAAGCGGATTTCCTCAGAGATGTTTCCTGTGATATGGCACAGGGATATCTGTATGATAAACCAATGGGGCATGATGATTATGAAACTGTATTAAGGGGAAGCAGAAGGTATAAGATTTGATAAGAATACTATAATGGGGCATCGAATGGAGATAAAATGAAGAAAAAGCTTTTTTCTGTATTTCTTATATTTGTAATCGTGATTTCGCTGTTATCAGATTATCAAATGCCCGTAAATGCTGCTGACAAGAATGATAATGGAACCATTAGAGTTCTTTTTGTAGGTAACAGTTTTACCAGAAGAAATAATCTGCATAAAATATTTAAGGGGATAGCAAAGGCTGACGGCAAAAAGGTCAAGACTAAGAGGCTTGCCTACGGCGGTTATCGTCTTAAGAAGTATGCCAGTAAGAATACAAGAGCCGGAAAGGAATTCAGAAAGCTCCTCAAAAAAGATTGGGATTATGTTGTAATACAGGGACATTCGGCGGAGTTCGTTACCAGATACTATAAGGAATCCTATTCTTCGCTTAAGACAATTATCGAAATGGTAAGGGATAACGGGGCAGAGCCGGTTCTGTACATGACCTGGTCCAAAGAGTCGGGACTCGAGTATACAAGGCGTGGTGATAAACTGACTCTGGACAGAGATGAGATGACTCTTGCTGTTTCCGATGCCTATAATAAGCTTGGAAATGAATTCGGAATTAAAGTAGCTCCTGTAGGTCAGAATTTCCTGAGGTGCAGGGATGAATATCCTGAAATAGATCTTTTCAAAAAAGACAGAAAACATCCTAAATATGCCGGAAGCTACCTTTCTGCCTGCACTATTTATGAGACAATCTTTGATAAGTCTGTTATGGGAGTTAAATACTATAATTCAGATGAGAAGAAGGTCGGTATAGGAAAGAAGAAGGCGACGAAGCTGCAGCTGTTGGCGGATGTCAGGATGTCTATAGACAAGAACAGGGTTTATTTATTGCCGGGCTCCAAGACCACCGTAAAGGCGGAAATAAGCTTTTCGGAAGACAATACATTATATTCTGATAAATATACCGGAAATAAGAAGGATATAATAAAATATAAATCACTAAGCAGCAATATATGTTCGGTGAATTCCAAGACCGGTGAGATTAAGGCTCTGAATCCGGGAACGGGCTATGTAAGGGCTGAGTCCATGAGCGGATTGTCCAGAGTGGTTACGGTAAAGGTGCGAAAGAAAGAAGCTGTAGGCATTCATGCTACGGCAGTCGCATCGACAGGTGGAGAATTCAGTAATAATATCATTGGATGGAACAGCAGAAATAATGAAGTTTTTGACCTGTATGGAAGTATAGGGAATGAGAATCATTTTGTAAGGCTGTATCACGGAAGAATGAATTATTATGTGGATAAAAGAAAACAAAGAGGAAGGCTATATCTGTACAGAATTACTTCGTACAGAAAAGTAAACAATGAATATGAGTATTCAGGTGAAAGCAATGTGACAAGTGTTATTATTCCGGGACAGAATTAGGTATGCAATTCTGCCCGGAGAAGAAATGGGAGGTTACAAATGGATATTGGTAAAGTTTTAAAGGAAATGACTCTTGAACAGAAGGCATTCCTTGTTTCAGGTCACGATATGTGGACAACAGAGGAGATTAAGGAACATGGAATTCCTTCTATTTTTATGAGTGACGGACCTCACGGACTCAGAAAGCAGAGCACTGATCCGGATGAGAATGTGGAGATCTACGATTCGATAGATGCGGTTTGTTTTCCAACAGCCTGCGCTACAGCAGCGTCCTTTGACAGGAAGCTTATGAATGATATGGGTGTATCCCTTGGTAAAGAATGTCAGGCAGAGGATATTTCGACTATTCTGGGACCGGCCATAAATATTAAGAGATCCCCGCTCTGCGGTCGTAATTTTGAGTATGTTTCTGAGGATCCTTATCTGACGGGAGAACTGACTGTTTCGTATATTAATGGTGTTCAGTCTCAGAATGTAGGAACCTCACTTAAGCATTTCGCAGCTAATTCTCAGGAAACAGAAAGAATGTATGCATCCAGTGAGATGGATGAGAGAACTTTAAGAGAAATCTATCTTGCAGCTTTTGAGAAGGCGGTTAAGGAATCCGGTCCATGGACTATCATGGCTTCCTACAACAGGATTAACGGAGAGTATGCTTCTGAGAACAAGAGACTCCTTACAGATATACTTCGTGATGAATGGGGATTTGATGGAGTAGTTATGTCAGACTGGGGAGCAGTATCCGACAGAGTGAAGGGTATTGCTGCAGGTCTTGATCTTGAGATGCCCGGAAGCAGACATGTAAACGATTCAGCAATTGTTAATGCAGTAAGAAATGGTGAATTATCCGAGGAGGATTTGGATAAAGCGGTTACCAATATACTTAAATGGATTGAGAAATATACTCAGAACAGGCAGGAAGAGGTCTTCGACAGAGATGTTGATCATGAGAAGGCTGTTCGTGCAGAAGAAGAATGTATAGTTCTGCTTGCAAATGATGTAATTGTGGAAGGGGCCACAGAAGTAAATGAAGATGGAGAGATAATCGGTGATAATATAGTTGAGAAGCCGGTACTTCCTCTTTCTTCTGAAGAGAAGGTGGTATTGATCGGTGGATTTGCCGGAACTCCGAGATTCCAGGGCGGAGGAAGCAGTCATATCAATGCGCATAATATAGTATCTGCTGTTTCTGTAATGAAGAACTATTCTGATAATATTGAGTATGCAGAGGGCTTTCCTTTTGATGCTGATATTTATGATGAGGATAAATTTGCAGAAGCTATGGAAAAAGCTAAGGCTGCAGATAAGATAGTTGTATTTGCGGGATTGCCTGATGTGTTTGAATCAGAGGGTTATGACAGAAAGCATATGAGACTGCCGGATTGTCAGAATGAACTTATTGATCGTCTTCTTGAACTTGGAAAGCCTGTAATAGTTGTACTTCATAATGGTTCTCCGGTTGAGATGCCATGGGCTGATTACGCAGCTGCAATTGTTGAGGCTTATCTGGGTGGCGAAGGCGTAGGTGAAGCCGTAATGAATGTGATTTACGGCAGAGTAAATCCTTCAGGAAAGCTGGCAGAAACCTTCCCTGTTAAATTAGAGGATAACCCAAGCTTCCTTAATTTCCCTGTTGCAAGGCACAAGGTTAATTATGCTGAAGGAGTGTTCGTAGGCTACAGATATTATGATACAAAGAAAATGGATGTTCTTTTCCCATTTGGACATGGACTGTCTTATACAGAATTCAGTTATAGTAATCTCAGAGTTGTTCCTGATTCAGAAGCTGACAGTTCAGATGAAAATGCTCCTGTAAAAATAGATATAGCTTCAGGTGCTACGGTTTATGTGGACGTGACAAATACCGGTAAGGTTAAAGGAAAAGAAATAGTACAGCTTTATGTTTCTGACAGAACAGGTGTAATAAACCGTCCGGTACATGAACTTAAAGGCTTCGATAAGATAGAACTCCAGCCGGGTGAAACAGGTACTGTAAGCTTCAGACTCGACAAGAGAAGTTTTGCATGGTACTGCAGCGAGATATCAGACTGGTATGCAGCAAATGGAGAATATGTTATTGAAATCGGAAAGTCTTCGAGAGATATTGTTTTCGCTGAGGAAATTGAACTTACAGGAAGCTTCCAGCTGGTTCCAAGAATAGATATGGACCTTCAGCTTGGTGAACTTCTGGATTATGATAAGACAAGAGAATATACGATGAAACAGTTCGCTAAGTCTTCTACCCAGTTTGCCGGTGGCGATATGGAAGAAGTAGATGAGATGACAAGAGCTATGCTGGAATATATGCCGATCAGAACTCTCAGAAGCTTCGGTGATCTGGATAATGAATCAATAAAGAAAATCCTTGAAGAAATCAAGGCTCTTATCTCTTGACCTTCTGGGCGACTTTCCTGATAGGCTTTAATACTATATTCTTAGCAGAGAAATTCTCTCTGTAACGGTCAAACACTTCTCTGGGTGAAATGGAACTAAGTCTGGAGGAGAAGAAGAAATAGCTTCGTTCCTTAGCTTCCTCGCGGATATCTATCAGTTTGCTTTTGTAAGCCGTAAACTTTACGACAATCTGGTATTCATCTGCGAGGGCTTTTATTTTGACCATAAGCTGAAGCGAATAAATGACATCCAGCAGAAAGATTCCATAGAAGAATCCTATGAAAAACGAGAATGCCAGATTTCTGGACAGCCAGTCAAGTGCTCCGAGAACCTTGTCATGAAGAACCAGATAATAGAAGGCTGCAAGTGCATACCAGAAGCAGGAGAAAAGCGGGCATATTACGCCTTTGATATTTCCCCGGTAAGAGGAGTAATCCCATAACTGAAGATGAAAATGATTGATGAAGATCATGCCGGTAACGAATTCAATAAACGTCATACTCGCAGCCATGATCAGGAATATAACCAGCTTTTCAAGCAGAGGATGTGTAGCATTTAGAGAAGGTATCGAGATATGTCCGAGCAGATACAGAATTATCAGTCCTGAACCATATATCGGCAGATAGGGGCCGACAAAAAAACCCGGATTAACCCATTTTTTCTTTTTGCTTTCTACAGGGTCCAGATATCTTCTGAAGAAGAGCTCTATTATCCATCCGGTTATGCTTCCGGAGGAGAAAAGGAAGAGTATTATCAGCAGTTTATTCATCGATAGTCTCCAAAAATGAAATCCATAATAATCAGAAAAATGAAATAATAAGTTCGGTCAGATACACTGAAAGACACGAAACAAGGGCAACCACTGTAAGACTCTTGTTGCGAAGAGCAAGAATTACAGCGATTATAAATCCTACGCATGCAGAAATTACGCTTGACGTAGCGGTAAATATTGCGGGTATTGTCATGGCCGTCAGAACTGCATATGGTATGTAATGCAGAAAGGATCGAATGAATCTGTTGTCTATCTGCTTTCGTACGAGAACGAAAGGGATAACACGGATCAGATATGTGGATACAGCCATAATAAATAAATATATGAAGAAGGTCTGAATCGTCATGCTTCGCCTCCTTCCACCGGTTTAATAAGGGCAATAATCGTAGAACTCAGAATAGCGCATATACTTATAGCTATTCCGGAGGATACTTTACTTAGTACCGGTATGTATGTAAATGCTATGGATAGACAGGCGGCGATGATCACAACCAGAATCACAGGACGTTCGGTCTTCATTACAGGAACCACTATTGCAACAAACATGCCATATAGAGCAAGTCCAAGTGCACTCAGGATTGAAGCGGGAAGTACATTTCCGAGAAGTGCTCCGAGAAGTGTTCCAAGAGCCCAGCCAATATAAGGAAGTGTCGACAGTCCGGCGAAGAAAGACCTGGTAACCCTATCCTCAGATATTGCCACAGCAAATATTTCATCGGTGATGGTAAAACCGAGAATCCACCTCCAGATTCCTCTGAATTTCCTGTCCAGCTTCTGTGAAAGAGCAATGGACATAAAGGAATATCTGACATTAATGGTCAGCTGGGAAATGAGCATATCCAGCCAGAGTCCGGGAAAACGCATGGTCTGGACTCCGGAAAACTGCCCTGCAGAGGTTACGGTGGTCATGGATATCAATGTGGCTTCCCACCAGGTCAGGCCATATGAAATTGCAATTATTCCAAAGGTAAAGGAGACTGAAAGATATCCAAGCGCTATGGGAATACCTGCCAGAAGTCCTCTCTTATAATTAGTCATCATAATCTCTGATTGTAATTGCTTTCGTCTTTTTTTTCAAGCAGTTAATTGTGAATAATGATTAGTGTTGACTAAGCTGTAGTATTCTGGGGTATAATTGAAAATGCAGTACAAAGTATTGAATCTTTACGAAATAAGAGGAGGTTACAAAATGAAGTACAGATGTAAGATATGTGGAGAGATAATTGAATCTGACAGCACTCCTGAGGTATGTCCGAAGTGTAAACAGACAGACTGCTTTGAGGTTATAGAAGAAGCTCCGGCTTCAGGTGCTAACAAATATGCAGGAACTCAGACTGAGAAGAATCTTCAGACTGCTTTCGCAGGAGAATCTCAGGCAAGAAATAAATATACTTATTTCGCATCAGTTGCTAAGAAGGAAGGATATGAGCAGATAGCTGCACTGTTCCTTAAGACTGCAGATAATGAGAAAGAACATGCAAAGATGTGGTTCAAAGAGCTGGGTGAGCTTGGAACTACAGCAGATAATCTGAAGGCTGCCGCTGATGGTGAGAACTATGAGTGGACAGATATGTATGATGGATTCGCCAAAACTGCTGACGAGGAAGGTTTCCCTGAGCTTGCTGAGAAGTTCCGCCTGGTAGCAGCAATTGAGAAACATCACGAAGAGAGATATCGTGCACTTCTCTCAAACGTAGAAGCTCAGCAGGTATTCGAGAAGAGTGAAGTAAAGGTCTGGGAATGCCGAAATTGCGGACATATTGTTGTGGGAACCAAGGCTCCTGATGTGTGCCCGGCCTGCAATCATCCACAGAGTTTCTTTGAAGTGAATGCAGAGAACTATTAAAGGTTGAAAAATAGTCCTCCTGAAAACCAGGGAATGGTTTTCAGGAGGATATTTTTCTTTAGTGAGCTTTAAAAAACCAGGGAATGGTTTTTCGGAGATTTTTTTCTTTTACTACTTTTACTACTTTTACTATAAGATGAAATTAAGATGTTAAAAGATGCTAATCTGTGGTATCATATTGCGGTATGGTAATAGGTGACTAATCCCTCTGGGGATCATAATCAG
>CACZPG010000050.1 GCA_902782965.1 uncultured Lachnospiraceae bacterium | reverse complement strand
TCTTCCAGTAGTAATTATTAATCTGGAGGCTGGAGAGTCAGTAAGAACTGAGGGTGGCGGAATGTCATGGATGACACCTAATATGAAGATGCAGACCTCAGGTGGTGGAATTGGTAAGATGTTCAGCCGTGCAGTATCGGGTGAGTCAGTTTTCCAGAATATATACACAGCAGAAGGTGGTCCTGGTATGATTGCCTGTGCTTCAAGTTTTCCGGGATCAATCAGACCATTTGAAATCTCTCCTGGAAATTCCATCATTCTTCAGAAGTCAGCATTTCTTGCTTCTGTAGGTAATGTTGATCTTTCAATTCATTTCAAGAAGAAGATCGGAGCAGGTCTCTTCGGTGGTGAAGGTTTCATCATGCAGAAGATTTCAGGACAGGGTGTTGCATTTGCAGAATTTGATGGTTCTGTTGTAGAGTATGAGCTTCAGCCGGGACAGCAGATGGTTATCGATACAGGTAATCTTGCAGGAATGAGTGAGTCCTGTTCAATGGATATAGTTACTGTAAAGGGTCTTAAGAATATAGCTTTCGGTGGAGAGGGTCTCTTCAACACCGTAGTTACAGGTCCAGGACATATCTGGCTTCAGACAATGCCTGCTTCAAGTCTTGCAAGCGTTATTCAGCCATATATTGTTACAGGAAATTAAATGACATAAGTGTTAATAGTCAAATAATATAATTTTACAGTTTATTTAAAAGAACTGATAATCAAAAAGGTTGGGAATTATCCCAACCTTTTTACTTGTGCGACTTGCGGCGCAAGTTTTTTCTATATAAAAACTTGTAAAAAAATTAAAACTCTTACATTAAAAATCTTATAAAATACCTTTTCGTCTGACTAACTGTAAGATACTATTCTTTCCAGAATTTCCCGGTTGACCGGATAAGGGACCTTCTTTATTCTGGCAGGTTCAGAGAGAATGTCCTTAATAGAATTCTCTACGTTGATACTGAAATCAATTTCCGTTATATTTCCGATATCACAGGTCTCTCCCAGAAAGCTTTTGAAGCTGTCGAGATCAGGGAAATCCATGGCTCTGAGAAGAGTTTTTTTAGTTTTTTCGTCTGCAAAGCTCATAAATCCCGGCTGAAAGATTCCGGTTGCAGGTCCGTGAGCAATTCCGGCATTATAGGTAAGTCTGTAGCTGAGCGCATGTGGCAGGGAGGTTCCGGTAATAGCTATAGCCTGTCCTGCTATATTTGATGCTTTAAGCATATCAGACAGTATTTTCAGATCGATGGCTTCATCCGCAGCAGCTTTATCAGGATCCGATGTCCGACGCACATAGTCAGAAATATTGTCAGGATGTTCGTTCTTTAAATATCCGACCTTTCTATCACCTCTTATTACATTCTTGGAACGGCTCCATAGCTTAAGTCCGCTGAGAACCAGAGAACGACTCTCGTCGGTTGCTCCGACATTTATGTAGCTTTCAATAAGGTGAGCCATAGTATCAATTGCAGTATTTCGTATGATCTTATGAGGAGCATACATGAGATAAACCGGATCCATTAATGACAGGCTTGGAAATACTTTATGTGGAAGACTTTTTTTTGTACCCAGATCATCCCTTGAAAGAACGGATACACCGGTAGCTTCTGAGCCTGTTCCACAGGTTGTCGGAATGCAGATTACCGGAAAGCATATAGTCTGTCCATCTTTATCAACTTCTGTTGAAGCCGGTTTCTCATACAGATATCCGGAGTCTTTTCCGGAATGAAAAATGAGAATGGAAACGGCTTTAGCAGCATCCATAGGTGAGCCTCCACCAATTCCGATAACAAAATCACACCCCTTGCTGACTCCGAAATCTCTTGCTTCAGTGATTTCCCTTACGGGGGGATTCTCAGTGATTCTGTCATATATTACGTATTCGGTATTAGTCTTCTCGAGGGCAGCTTCTACATCACGAAGGGATCCGTTATTTCTGGAGGATCTTTTTCCAGTGACGATAAGTGCTCTTCTGCCCAAACGGGCTATATCTGCTGCATGATTAATTACAGCTCCCTGCTCCAGATAGGTGATAGTCTTCATTTTCAATCCTCATTTCATTTGTTGTTCTAAAGATATAGGTAATACAAAGTATATTGGTAATACCTTTTCAACAGATATATTCAGTCAAGCCATTCAATATCGGTTACATATATAAGCTCACAGGCTCCATCACCTGTATCTTCTCTGGTGGTACTGGAATTCCATTGAAAGGAATCACCTTTGGAATTGCTTCCATAGACATTTGCAAGATGTCCTTTAATGCGGATATAGTCACCTTTTCGAACTTTCTTGATCTTCCTTCTGATAGTATTATCAGCAGGAATAAGATGATTATTTGCAGAGTGCAGGCTTACCCCGGCTTCTCCTCCAACAGGAAGGATTTCTTCATAAGAACTGGTATGCCACCGGTACCATCTTCCGGATTGTGCCCAGTGAAAATCAATCCTGTCATTATATTCAGCAACAGGACCCCAGGCAAGGGCGAGATCTTTCGGTGCCAGTTTATCACCGAGACCAAGACCGTAATAGTTATGTGTGCTGACTACAAGTGCCTTGATATCATATGCGTATTCATAATTTATCAGGACATTATAACCGCCAACAGTAATCTGTTCATTGCCGATATCTTCAGTCTGGACAGGGTCTTCAATTCCGGCAACGGCTCTTCGTACGCCCTGGCTGTATATGAAGTAACCTATGATACATGCAATAATTAATAGAAAAATCGTAATAGGTACAATATTTTTTTTACTAATAGTCATATAATTAAATCTCCAACTGATTACAAAATTGTCTCTTGATACATTTTAATTAAATCATTTGTAATGTATTATTTCAAGAATATTTTTATGTTGAACAGGTATATACTGGAGTGGTATCATATACAAGTAAAAATAGGATTAAAAGGCTGATAAATATTAGACATTTTATATAATAAATATACGATGACGGAGGACTGAAATGAGTTCAATCAAGAATACATTATCTAAGGGAATTACCACGATAAATGTAAAAACAAACAGCTTTATGGAACAGAATAAGATCAAGACATATATCAGTACTCTTGAGAATGAAATAGAATCCCTGAAGAATTCCATCGGTGATAAAGTGTATATGTCCTGGAGAAATGGTGGAATTGATCTGTCTATGATTGAATCAGAACTTTCTGCTATTAAAGCTAAAGAAGAAATGATCATAGAACAGAGAAGAAGACTTCAACAGATTGATAATGAAGAGAAACAAATTCTGGGAAATGATAGTTCTAATTCCAACAGTCGTATTATTTATTGTGGTATGTGTGGATCTCAGAATAATGTCGGATCAAATTTCTGCATTAAATGCGGAAATCGTCTATAGAATCCAGGAGGTGTTCAAATGTTTTGTGGAGTATGTGGTAATAAGCTAGAAGATGGCGCAAAATTCTGTGCTATGTGTGGAAGTCCGGTTCCCGATGCGGCTCCGAATGTAGCAGATTCTCAGAATAATAATGGTGATATGTTCGATTCTGCATTTTCACCGGAGGAAAGTGTTCCTGCTGTTCCAACAGGTGAGGAAGGAACTACAGTTATAACTTCTAACATGGTTCCCGATTCAATGAAGGATTCCTGGAACAATAGTTCTAAATCAGAATCGAAGAAGTCATCTAGTCAGGGATTGCAGAAGCCGACTAATGTGGAACCTCAGAAACCGGCAAATCAGGGATTGTACCAGCCGTTAACCAGCGACTCGGCAAATCAATTTCAGCAGGGTGCAGAGGGTGATCAGTTTCAGCCGCCTATGCAGCTTCCTGCTAATAAAGTATATCCACAGTATAGTGGACCATCAGGCGGAAGTGGATCCAATCTGAAACATACAGTTAATTATCTGACGATAGCTATAATCTCAGGAGCAGCTATTCTGGTAATTCTGTTATGTGTTCTGTTTTTCGGAAAGATACTTCCTGCAATGACATTTGATAAGAATTCTGAGATAGCATATATTTCAGATGGGTCTGTTTATTATCTGAAGGATATGAATAAACCGGATAAGGCAGTGAAGGTAGACAGAGTAAAGGATTATGATTATCTTCCTTTCTACACCTTCAGTGAAGATGGAAAATATCTCTATTATTACAGCAAATATGATGAGGATAAAGGTCTGGCAACGCTTTCAAGAGTTCCTGTTACCAAGCTGAAGCCGGGCAAAAATGCAGACAAATATATCGAAGATATTTCCAAGGATGTCAGTAGTTATACCCTTGAGGGTAATGATGTATATTACACTGATGAGAACGGAAGACTGGTACAGCTCAGAAAAGGTAAGGAAACAACACTTATCAAGAATATCGACAATTTTATTATCAGTGAAGATGGAAAATATTTATATTATTACACCGCTTCTCAAAATGATGATGGTGGAGATGTTGAAATTGGATATATTACAGTTAAAGACGGACAGGTTCATGAGATAGATGATGATATTAATTATGTTCGGGATATGAGTGTAGACGGACTCTTTGTATATACAAAGAATAAAGAGGATGACACCTGTGATCTCTACATGACGGAAAAATCCGGAGATATTCAGAAGATAGCAAATGATATATCTGATGTCATTTATGTAGATACAGACAAAAAAGAAGTTTATTATGAATACACTGAAATGAAGGAGAAACCTATGATCGATTATGTCAGCTATTCAGAAGCTGATTTCGAGGCAAAGGAACCTTCGGAAAGTGATGCATTCAAGAAGATAAAAGAGAAGAAGGTATTAAAGAGAATATTTGATGAAAGTCTGACTTCCTCCGAGAAGAAGGAATTCTATGATAATCTGGATTATGATGAGGATACAGGTTATTACATTGTTTATGATTATGACAATGGTGGATATCTGTATTATGATAAATCCAATAAGCAGTGGTATGAGGTGGATAATGAGAAATTAGACCAGCTCAGAGAAGAATACTATAGCAAATCCGGTATGCAGGATTATATAGACAGTCTGAAGGAAGAGAAATACACTGTTATTTCCAAGACAGTCTGTGTTGCAGGAATGAAAGGCGATGAAAGCATTCTGTGTGAAGATGTTTCATCGGTATATATGTATTCAGAAATGCTTATGCTCTATAAGAAGAATCCGACAGATTATGAAAAGATAGATATAAATACCGCCTATGAGGAAGGTATATATGACAAGATAGCTGCAATATATGATAAAACGGGCGAGACTTATTATCGTTTCGGAAAAGGAAAGGAATACAAATTCGATATAACTGCAGATTCAATATATCCGGAAAGCTCGGATAAGGACAAATTTGTATTCACGGTATGTGAAGATAGTTCAGAGGCTATTTATTATACCGAAAAGAGTGGAGATTCACTTAAACCACTTGAAAAGATTACTGATGATTATGACAGTCTGGATGGAACTTTCTCCGATGGCGTTTATACTTATATAGCAATTACAGGAAGTGACGGAGACCTGTACAGATATAATAATGGTAATTCAGAGAAAATACTAAGTGATGTAAATAATGTATTTATTATGAAGACCTCAGAGCTTCTTAGTATGGATGATGGCGATCTCGATATATATAACAAGAAGGGTGATAAGGTAGACAGCATCAGGGATGTGACTAATTATGTATATATTGATAAGAACCAGATCGTTTATAAAACAGATGATGAACTATATATCTATTCCGGCGTTGGTAAGAAGCTTGAAATAGCTGACGAGGTTACCTGTTTCTCAACTTATGCTGAGATTTATGGTGAAACTAAAGAGGACAGATATATTAGTGGCGGATATTAAGAGGGAATGAATATGAAATGTATTTATTGTAATTCGGAAATCGCTGCAGGTTCGGTGTTCTGCACGGTCTGTGGTAAGAAACAGGAGAGTACGGAGTCTTCGGGAATGGCCGGCTTCTGTACAAATTGCGGAAAACAGCTTCCACCGGGTTCTGTATTCTGTACCTCATGTGGTACAAAGGTAGGACAGGGAATTCAGCCGGCAGCTTCCGGCGGTACTCAGAATCTGCGTAATCCGCAAATGCCGCAGAATATTGATGAGTATGATGAGCCGACTATGCCTATCAATGATTTCAGACAGAATAATCAGGCTGGTTTTCAGGGTAATAACTCTTCTATGAATCAATCCGGTTATCAGAATTCCGGAAACCAGCACAGTTATCAGAATTCCGGAAATCATAATAGTTACCAGAATTCCGGAAACCATAACAGAAATCTGGGTGGTTATCAGAACCAGGGAAGACCGAGTGGTGTTCAGAGTAACTACAGTCGTCCATCCGGAGGAGGAGCGGCTTCTCAATCAGAAGATTCGTCAGGAAGGATAGCGCTTATAATAATCATATGTGTTCTTGCAGCACTTCTTGCCGGACTTGGTTTTGTATTTATTTACAAGACTATAATTAATCCTACTCAGGTTTCACAGAATATAGACCGGGACGATGACCGGGATGATGAGAAGGATAAAGCCGATGAAGTGACCACTGAGGAAGTCAGCGAGGAAAAGGCTGAAGCCGAAGAGCAGACTGAGGCTGAGACTGAAGAAGAGGATGACGAAGATGAGGAAGAAGAGCATCCTGAAGCCGATTATGATCTTGGAAAAGATGATTTCCTGGATATGAAGGGCAGTCTTGAGAAGAATACTGACGGATATATCATTATCAGCTGGGGAGATAAGCTCAGTTTCCAGGATGGAGATGTATATGTTGACGGAGTAAGAAGTGCAAGACTTGACCTGAGTAAATGGGATGAGCCGATTTATGATTATGCAGAAATCGGTGATGAAATCAATGTTACCGGAAAAGGATATATTGAAGACGAGAGAGTATTCATTCGAGTTGATAATATATATGATGCAAAGGGTAAAGATATTACTCTGCAAAAGAAGGTAGCCAAGAACGGAGATTATATTATTCCTGATAGTGACGTAAGAAAGCTTTCACTTTCAGATATTGAAGATTTAAGTCTTCGCGAAGTTAATTATGCAAAGAATGAAATCTATGCAAGACATGGAAGAAAATTCGCTTCAAAAGAGCTTCAGAATTATTTTAATTCCAAGTCCTGGTATGAAGGTACTATTGATCCTGATGATTTCAAACAGAGCTATCTGTCTTCAATAGAAAGTGCTAATGCAAGTCTGCTGAGTGACAGAGAATATTCACTTGATCCTAATGGTTATAAACTGGATCAGTAAGGAAGATAAAGATTAATGAAGAATAAACTGCTGGTTACTGTATGTGTATCCCTTCTGTTTGCAGTCCTGACTGTTGCTATACTACTTTTGGGAATGATTTATTTTCAGAAAACCAGGGGAACAGATACAGAAGTCGTTACAGAAGAATTAACTATTGAAGAAGAAGTGGCCACGCCGGATGTGGCCACTATTAATAATGCAATCGAGGAAGCAGAAGAGGAAGCTGAGGAGGAAGAACCTGAAGAGGCAACTCCTGAGGATGCAGTTCCGAAGGAGAATCCGAAGAATAAAATTCTCATTTCTATTGATCCCGGTCATCAGGGTCCGAATGTGGATATGAGTGCTTCGGAGCCAATAGCACCAAGCTCCTCTGAGACCAAGATGAAAGCAACGGGAGGTACCTCCGGAAGATATACCGGAGTACCGGAGTATCAGCTTAATCTTGACATTTCCCTTATGCTCAGAAACCGACTTCAGGAGCAGGGCTATAAGGTTATTATGACAAGAGAGAATAATGATACTGCCATCAGTAATAAGGAAAGAGCCTGCCTTGCAAATGATTCAGGTGCAAATATTTCTATCAGAATCCATGCAAATGGAAGTGATGATTCGAGTCAGCATGGAGCTCTTGCAATGATTGGATCTGCATCTAATCCTGATGTTGGAAATCTATATGAGGACAGTCATGCTCTTGCAAGTTGTGTTCTGGATGAGTATTGTGCGAGCACCGGCATGAGCAAAATCGGAATTCAGGAAACAGATGATATGACCGGTATTAACTGGAGTAAGGTTCCGGTAATGATTCTGGAGATGGGCTTCATGACCAATCAGCAGGATGACTATAACATGCAGGAACCTGAGTATCAGAAGAAGATGGTCAAAGGAATTGTAAATGGAATTAATAAATATTATGGTTTCTCTGATACTCCTGATGCCGGAGAAGCAGGAAATGCTGAACATAATGAAATAGGCGGTGAACTTAAGGAGAAGATTGATGCTATTCTTGAGGAAGAACGGGATAAGGGAGCTGTCTGCTCAGCCTATGCCAGAAATCTGACTACAGATGAGACTATTGATCTTACTGCCGATACCCACCGTTCAGCAAGTGTTATTAAGCTGTTTGTTGCAGGAGCTGTATATAAGAATATGGAGCAGCTTACGCTTGCAGGTAATTCCGAAGAGAGCATAGAATCTCTGATAAAGAGTATGATTACTGTCAGTGATAACGACAGTACTAATCAGCTTGTTAAGATGCTGGGCTATGGAAGTGCTGATGAAGGAATGAAGGTTGTAAATGAATTTATCAGTTCCATGGGATATACGGAAACCAATATGGGCAGACTGATGCTGGATTTCAGCTCTGGTCGGGAGAATTATACTACCGTAGCTGAAGTCGGAGATTATCTGGAGAAGATATATAAGAACGAATTTACAGGTGCAGACAAGATTCTTTCTTATATGAAGCAGCAGGAAAGAGTTGGAAAGATTCCATCCGGAATTCCGTCCGGAATCGTAGTTGCAAATAAGACCGGTGAACTGGATGATGTAGAGCATGATGTTGCAATAATATATGGTGAGAAATCAGATATTATTCTATGTGTTCTGCTCAGTCAGCTGAAGGATACTGCCTCCGGTCGGGAAACTATTAAGAAGATAGCCAAGACGGTATACGAATACTGGAACTGATTTCATATGACATCATAATAGGATTTAATAAAGATAATGCGAGAAGAAACAGAACGTTCAGCACTTCTGCTGGGAGAAAATAATATAGAAAAACTTGCTTCGGCCAGAGTCATAATTTTCGGAATAGGCGGGGTAGGTGGATATGTGACAGAAGCTCTTGCCCGTACGGGAATAGGTCATCTGGAGCTTGTGGATTCGGACAGAGTCAGCAGATCTAATATCAACAGACAGATTATAGCTCTGCAAAGTACAATTGGAAGATACAAGACTGAGGTTATGAAGGAAAGGATACTGGATATAAATCCTTCGGCAGAGGTTATTACCAGAGAATGCTTCTTCCTTCCGGAGAATGCTTCGGAATTTGACTTTACTCAGTATGATTATGTGGTTGATGCAGTGGATACTGTTACTGCCAAGATATCTTTGATAATGGCAGCGAATGCTGCCGGTACTCCGATTATCAGTTCGATGTGAGCGGGGAATAAACTCGATCCTACAAAATTTCAGGTGGCTGATATATATAAGACGAGTATTTGTCCGCTTGCCAAGGTAATGAGGAGAGAATTAAGGAAGCGTGGAATTAAGAAGCTGAAATGTGTGTATTCGACTGAGGAAAGTATAACTCCCGAAGTTAATTCCGGAGCGGAAGAGTTATCGGAAGGGAATACAAATACTTTAGAAGAAAAATCAGAAATTTCTCCGGAATCAAAAAGAAAAAAAGCAGTTCCCGGATCGGTTGCATTTGTTCCTTCTGCTGCAGGACTTATAATAGCCGGTGAAGTTGTGAAAGACCTGTTGGAAATAACAAAAATTAGTCAATAGATGATAAATAAATTCTATTCTTTTGAAGAATTATGTAGTATCATAAAAATAAATATGAGTGACCTGTCAATATTCCGTTTTGTGGCAAATGTTTAAGTAGTAGAAAGGAGTTTGCAATATGGCATGTTTTCTAGTACCTGCAGCTGAGGCTGTTGTAGTTACTGCTGTTGAAAAAATAGCAGAGAAAAAGGATAGCGTAAAAGTTGAAAGTGGTGATGTGAAGGAAGAGGTAACAGAGAAGGATTCTTTCCATATTCCGTTCACTCGTAAATTAAGATGGCTGACATATATGCTCTGGGGAGGATCAATTCTTCTTCTGTTTGAACATGTTTGGCATGGAGAGGTTCAGCCGTTCCCTCCATTTCTTACTGCGATGGCTGACAAAGCTGATATGTATGAGATGCTTCATGAAATGTCTACAGTCGGGGTAACAATGGCTGTTCTTGTGACTCTTGTCTGGGGTATTATATGTGTTGTTACAAGCATGATGGAGAAGAAGATAAATAGTGAGGAAGGAGTACAGGTATAATGACTTTACTTATAACTATATTTGCCGCTGTATTCGTTACTTATAAATGGTATACCCTCAGAAATCCGAAGCTTCAGCTGGAAGTGCTTGCATTTATGTTCTGGGGTGCCTCAATAATGTGGCTTGTGGATGCTATATTTGAATACAGTGAGCTCAGGGGAGAGTATTTCAATCAGGCTCCGATGGATATGCTTAATGATGCATTTCTCGGATTATCCGTTATTGCAGTTGCACTTGTTATCTGGATTGTAAGAATGCTTATTACTGATCCATCCGGAACAGTGAGAGAAGTACTCAAAAAGAAATAATTGAGAAACTGTCTGGCATTTAGGAAGCCTGCTTATTTGGCAGGCTTCTTTCTGTAAGTACAGTAAGTGCAGACTTATTGTAAATATAGTTTTTCCCAATATGATTCTCTGTACACGTATAGCAAATGGAATAAAATAAATAAAAAAGGAATAAGGGTTAATTATGAGAGAAGATATTTCATATAAATATAATAAGCTGATAAATATTTTAAGATCTTATGTTTCTCTTGCGGTTGCATTTTCGGGAGGCGTGGATTCAACCTTTCTGCTTAAGGTTGCTCATGATGTTATGGGGGATAAATGCATAGCCATAACAATCAATTCTGAAGTATTCCCGGAGAGGGAAAGAATTGCTTCTGAAGATTTCTGTGCGACGGAAGGGATTGAAAGAATTGAAGTTAAATGTAATGACCTGGAGATTCCGGGCTTCAGAGGTAATCCTTCAGACCGTTGTTATCTTTGTAAGAAGTCGGTTTTTTCGGAGATTATCAAGGCTGCATCTGTAAAAGGTATACGTGATATAGCTGAAGGCTCCAATATTGATGATGAGGGAGATTATCGTCCGGGTCTTAAAGCTATTAATGAACTTGGAATCAAGAGTCCTCTTAGAGAGGCCGGCCTGACTAAGGATGATATAAGGCAGCTGTCACATAATCTGGGACTTTCAACCTGGGATAAACCAAGCTTTGCCTGTCTTGCTTCAAGATTTGTTTATGGAGAAGAGATAAGTGAGGAGAAGCTTAAAATGGTAGATGAGGCTGAGAAGCTTCTTCTGGAGAAGGGCTTCTCCCAGCTCAGAGTCAGAATTCATGAAGGAATTCGTGAGAATAATAATTCTAAATACTATATAGCAAGAATAGAGATTCCCGGAGAAGATATGGAACATCTTCTGAAATGCAGGGAAGAAATAGTTGAAGGTTTCAAGGCTTTGGGCTTTGATTATATTTCAATGGATATGGAAGGATTCAGAACAGGATCCATGAACGAAGTACTTTTGTAATTTATGGAGATTTAGTATGGCAAGAAAGCTTTATATAGAATGTAATACAGGAATAAGTGGAGATATGGTCGTAGCTTCTCTTCTGGATCTTGGCGCAGACCGGGAGGTTCTCGAAGAAGTTCTGGAGAGTCTTATATCAAAGATGGGTGGATTTGATTATAAGATTTCTCAGGTGACTAAGGCGGGAATAATGGCCTGTGATTTCGATGTGATACTTGATGAAGATAATCATGATCATGATATGCAGTATCTGTATGGGCATGAAAAAAGTAGTGGTATAGCAGAAGGAACACACGGGCATACCCACTCACATGACCACTCTCATGATCATTCGCATTCCCACGATCATACCCATGAGCATTCACATGAGCATGAGTATACGCACGATCACACCCATTCGCATTCCCACGATCATAATCATGATCACTCACATGAAGATCATAACCATCATGACCATGATCATCATCATGTTCATCGTTCTCTTGCAGATGTAATTGAAATAATTAATGCTGCAGAGATGACAGCTTCTGCACGAGAGCTTGCAATCAGAATATTTACAATAGTTGCCGAAGCAGAGTCTTCCGTTCACGGTCGTTCAATAGATGAGATACATTTCCATGAAGTGGGTGCGATAGATTCTATAGTTGATATTATTGCGGCTTCGGTATGCTATGATAATATTGTTAAGAACAATGATATTGATGAAACAATAATAACCAGGCTTGTTGATGGAACCGGAACCGTAAGATGTCAGCATGGAGTGTTATCAGTACCTGTTCCGGCAGTTCTTAAAATTGCAGAGCTGCAGAAGGTTCCACTTTCAATAACCAGCCGTCAGGGAGAATATGTAACTCCTACAGGCGCTGCTTTTGCAGCAGCGGTGATGACCACGAATTCTCTTCCGGAGAGTTTCCGGATAGTTCGAAGCGGAGTTGGTGCCGGAAAGAGAGAGTACGAAATACCGGGAATGGTACGATGTATGATAGTTGAATAGCATTAGACCTAAGGATTCTCTCAGGATCCTTAGGTCTATTTTGTTAGTACATTAAACCTATTCTTCTGTCTTTGACCATTTATTAATCAGTTTCATTATAGCTTTAAAATCGACCTTACATTTGTTTCTATATATTCCTACAGGCACGTTGTCTTTAAAGGAATATCTAACCGGTACAACAGATTCTTCAAATCTGTAAACGAGTATTTCGTCATTAACCGGATCTACCAGCCAGTATTCCCGAACTCCTGAGTCGAGATACAGATTAAGCTTTCTGATACGATCATGCGCCACTGAAGATGGAGATACTACTTCCACGATGAGATCCGGTGCTCCCTGTATTTTCTGATCATTTATCTTATCTTTGTCACATATGATCATTACATCAGGCTGGACCATATTTGTGTCATCGTTTTTAATCTGTACATCAAAAGGTGACATGATTGATATACAATTGCCTTTATTATTATTTATATAATCATTAAATGTACTACATAATGTAAAACATATTGTCTGGTGAGCAAATGACGGTGAAGACATATCATAGAATTCTCCGTCTATTAATTCTGTACGTATATCAGTACTTCGCTGATAATAATCTTCTATAGTCATACTGGTTTTCTT
>CACZPG010000049.1 GCA_902782965.1 uncultured Lachnospiraceae bacterium | reverse complement strand
CTTAACGCTGCCTGCTTCTGCACAATTGATTTGCCATCGTGACCTTATGTGCCATATCGACGGTGTCGATATGTAATCCTTTCTTCGAAAGTCTTAGTTCTGCTTCGCAGAACGCATCCTCACTCCGTTCGGACCCTGGGACCCCTCGGCTCTTCGAGCCGTATCCCAGAGCTTTACCATCCCATCTCCCCTAAGAAGGTGCGGAGTTTCTCGTGGCGTTCGCGGTCGCCTGTTACATACTGGCCGAGGTGGCACTCACCGCAGATGGCTCCATCCTTCAGATAGATGATTCTGTTACCGCGGCGGGCTGATTTCATATCATGAGTTACCATTACTATGCTCTGACCACCTCTGTTAAAATCTGTAAGAATATCCAGTACAGCGTCACTGCTGGCACTGTTCAGAGCTCCTGTCGGCTCATCTGCAAATACCATATCGGGAGTATTGATGAGTGCTCTGATGATTCCGACTCTCTGAGCTTCACCACCGGATAACTGATTCGGGAATTTATTCCAAAGCTTCTCCTCTATTCCAACCTTCACTAATAGGTCTTTAGCTTTCTTCGTAAGTTCCCTCTTGTTCTGTCCTGTAAGTAGTCCGGCAGCAAGAACATTGTCAAGTATGCTCATTGTTCCAATCAGATGAATCTGCTGGAAAACGAAACCGCAGTGTCTTCTTCTGAATATAGCCAGCTGATCACTGTTGAATTTAGTTATGTTCTTATCGCAGAATATTATCTTTCCGAGGCTTGCTTTATCCATTCCGGAAAGAGCATACAGAAGAGTAGATTTTCCAGCTCCTGAAGAACCCATGATTACAGTGAAATCACCATCATAGATTTCCAGATCCATATTCTTGATAATATGATGCTGAACCCCTCCTACTGAAAAGGACTTGCATAGCTTCTCGGATTTTATAATTGTATTCTTATTTTCCATTTTCATTCCTTTATTTAAGTATTGGTTCAAAAAGTATTGATTCAAATCTCAAAGATATGGATTTATTCTTTATCATTATACTTTTAACATTATCCTTACTCTATCATTATCCTTATTCATATTTTTTCTGGTTAATTCTCTTTACAACAGTTGCGATGATTGTAATTAATAAGATAACAGCTACTGCAGCACCACCAAGAACAGCTGTACTTACACCGGTAGGCTCAGCAACCTCTGCTGTCTCTTCAGGCTTTGCTTCATTTACTACAAGAGCAACAGAATCTTCATAAGTATTTACATTTCCTGAAGTATCCTCATAGGTTACCTTGATGTGAATATCATCATTTCCAACCTTATCAGGACTTATTGTCATATCTACATTTCCACTTGCTCCAGCTTCAACTGTTCCTACATAATATGATACTTCCTGGATTGTGTCACCACTGAATTCGACATCAACGTTTCTGATAGTATCAAGTCCCATGTTATTAACCTTGAGAGAAAGACTTGTCTTACCATCAACATCCAGCTCTGATTTGGAAAGCTTTACTTCTGAGATACCAAGTCTTGCTTCCTGAACTACAGGGATGGTAACATTTCCAGAACCCTCGAAGGAATTCTTGGAATTGTCTTCATAGTTATAATTAATATTTACTGTATAATTCTTCTGCTCAAGATCTTCCCTGGCTTTCATCTCAACTGTTACATCACAGGCATCTTCCTTATCAAGACTGTCAATATAGATTGAATCTGAACCTGATGTAGTAATTATCTGATTCTCTTCGGTAGAAAGCTTCAGCTCGATGTTACGAAGCTTAGTACTTGTTGATTCGTTCTTCAGGTGAATGGTCATTTTAAACTTATCACCTGCCTTAACGGACTCTCCGTCAATATCTCTTCCTGTTACAACAAGCTTCGGTGTTGCATAATAGGAAGCTGACTTCTTATCTGCATCCGGTACACTTGTTATTGTAACTGTAGCAGAACCGTCATCAGTATCCTTAAGTGGATTGATAATTCCAGCTGCATTAACATTACTTATAAAACTTGTCCCCTGGTGTGGCACACAGAAAATTGCTCCTGCAATAAGTGCCGATCCAATCAAAAATGTTCCGATTTTTCTCATAATACTTATCTCCTCGCTTTTATAATGTGGCAGGTGTTTGTATAATCACATTTCGTAACTATACGTCCTGTCTCTTTTACCAGATTACGCAATTATAATAGCAAATGAAATATTAAGAGTCTTTAGCGGAACATTAATTTTACATTAATATGAAATTTTGAATTATTAATCCGTATGTCATAAGTAACATAAGTATCAAAAGTCAAAATGCGTTTCTGCTTGCAGGAAAAGCAGATTAACTTTATACTATGCCAGTCTGAAACCAAGGGTTACCTTGAATCCTCCGTCTTCATTCTCACAAATTATCATCCCCTGCATATCCTGCATAAGGTTTCGTGAAATGTTAAGTCCCAGTCCGGAGCCTTCGATACCCTCAGCATTAGAACCACGTCTGAACTTCTCCATAATGAATGGAAGCTCCTCTTCCGGTACTCCACCACCCTTGTCACAGAGACTGATATACAAATACTCCTCATCTAACTTGGTAGTAAGTTTAATTTCGGTATTCGCATACTTGTAGGAATTAAAAATAACATTTGTAAACACCTGTCCTGCCCGAAGCTTATCCATAAGGATCAGACACTCAGGAATTTCTGAATATACTACCTTTGAACTGTAATCAGCATTTTCGATAAGACCTTTAATAAGAGTACTTTCAGCCTCAACAGCATTTACTTCCAGCTGTTCCAGCTCTTTAAGTGTAGAGGCAAACAGGTTATTAACAAGGGCATCTATCTGATCGGCCTTCGCACCTATAGACTTGACCTTGCCCTTCGT
>CACZPG010000048.1 GCA_902782965.1 uncultured Lachnospiraceae bacterium | reverse complement strand
ACAAACTCAGTTATCATCACAGGACAGGATGGTGACGAGGCTAACCTTAAGAACCTTGTAGATGGAAAGCAGACAATGACAGTTTATAAGGCAGTTGCTAACGAGGCAGTTGTTACTCTCGACGTTGGTCTTACACTTCTTAACGGTGGAACACCAGATGCATCACTCATCGATTCATCAGGTTGGGATTTCGAATGTGCATATGATACATCTTCATATGACAACGGAACAGGTGTCATTCCTTCATACCTCCTTGTACCTACAGTAGTTACAAAGGATAACCTTCAGAAGGAACTTGTTGATACTGGTTACTATACAATGGACGACGATGGATATGCTCATCCAGCACAGTAATTAATACAAATTAAAAACGGAGGATTCGGGGCTTTCCTGCCCCGGTCCTCTTTTATAAAGATATTCAAAAGGAGGTAATGACTTGTCTGATTATATATTGGAAATGAAAGAAATTACCAAACTTTATCCAGGTGTAAAGGCGCTTGACAACGTCAATTTACAGGTGGAGCGTGGTGAAATACACGCTCTAGTAGGGGAGAATGGTGCCGGAAAATCAACACTTATGAATGTACTCTCAGGTACAATCCCATTTGGGGAATATACTGGAGACATTGTATATAACGGTAAAGAATGTGAATTTCATAGTATACATGACAGTGAAGAGCTGGGAATAGTTATTATTCATCAAGAGCTCGCTCTCATTCCTGAGCTTACGATAGCAGAAAATATGTTTCTGGGAAATGAGAGAGCTAATAAAATTGGAAAAATAAACTGGGCAGAAACCTTTGGCAAGGCTGGAGAACAGATGAAGAGAGTCGGCCTGAAGGAGAAACCATCAGTTTTGATAAAGGATATAGGAACAGGAAAGCAGCAGCTTGTAGAAATAGCTAAAGCGCTTTCAAAGAATGTTAAGCTTCTGATACTTGATGAGCCTACATCATCTCTGAATGAAGAAGATTCCAAGATGCTTCTGGATATGCTTCTGAGTTTCAAGAAGGAAGGCCTTACATCAATTATTATTACTCATAAGCTTAATGAGGTTTCATATGTTGCTGACCGTATAACAGTCGTAAGAGATGGATCCACCATTGAAACAATTGATAATCCTGATCACAATATTGATGAAGACAGAATTATCAAAGGAATGGTTGGTAGAGAGCTTACAGACCGTTATCCTTCACGTGTGCATGATGTAAGCAGTGAGGTTGTATTTGAAGCTAGAAATTGGACTGTTTATCATCCTGTATATACAGAGAAATGTATGGACAAGAACGTAAACTTCAAGGTTCACAAGGGAGAAATCGTTGGTTTCTCCGGACTGCAGGGTGCAGGAAGAACCGAGCTTGCGATGTCACTATTCGGAAAGAGTTACGGAAGTAACATTTCCGGACAGGAATATATTAATGGCCAGGAAGTTAAGCTGAAGAATGAACATGATGCAATCCAGCATGGTCTTGCATATGTTACAGAGGATAGAAAGACCAATGGTCTGGTTCTTCCTGATTCTATAGCAAAGAATACAACTATGGCCAAGATGGAAAAGGTTTCCAAACGAGGAATAATCGACTTCTTAAAAGAAGAGAAGGTAGCTCAGGAGTATGTACATGCAATGAAGACAAAGACTCCGAGTGTTGAACAGGCAGTTGGTAATCTGTCTGGTGGTAATCAGCAGAAGGTTCTTCTTTCTAAATGGATGTTTGCAGAACCGGATGTGCTGATACTTGATGAGCCTACGAGAGGTATCGACGTAGGAGCCAAGTACGAGATTTACTGTATCATGAATGACATGGTAAAGGCAGGAAAAGCGGTTGTTATGATTTCTTCCGAGCTTCCTGAACTGCTTGGAATGTGTGACCGAATCTATGTCATGAATGAAGGCGAGATAGTCGGTGAATTCACAAAAGAGGAAGCTACTCAGGAGAAAATCATGAGTGCAATCCTTTCGCATGATAATAAATAAGAGGAGTAAAAGATATGAATGTAAAAACATTTATCAAAAAATATACCATGATCATAGCTCTGGTGGTAGTATTTATCTTCTTCACAATACTGACCGGCGGTAAGCTTGTTCTGGCTCAGAATATTTCAAACCTCCTTCTTCAAAATGCATATGTACTTGTAATGGCATGTGGTATGCTGCTATGTATTTTGACTGGTGGTAACGTAGATCTTTCCATAGGTTCTACACTTTGTCTTTCTGCTGCACTTGCAGCAAAAATGCTTGATTCGGGATACAGCCCAATCGTAGCAATTCTTGTTTCAATGATAACTTCAGTTGTAATCGGTCTTTGGCAAGGCTGGCTGGTAGGTTATGTTCATATACCTCCATTCATCTGTACACTAGCCGGAATGTTCCTCTTCAGAGGACTTGCAAGAGTTGTCCTGGATTCCAGAACAATCAGTGTTATGAATCCTGGATTCCTTAACCTCTTCACATCATACATCAGCATTCCTGGTCTTGATGAGAAAGGTAAATGTACTTCAGCAATCATCGTTGGTATTGCAACAGCTATAATTCTTCTCATAGTTGTACTGGTTGGTATAGCTAAGAAGAAGAAGCAGGGATATAGAATGGATTCCCCTGTTGGTAGCATTGTAAAGATTGCTATTATCGATGTACTCATCGTAGTTTATTCATTCAAGCTTTATCAGTATAAGGGTATCCCTGTAATGCTTATCTGGGTACTCGCAGTAGTATTCATCTTCGCATTCATTACATCATCTACAGTATTTGGTCGTTACTTCTACGCAGTAGGTGGTAACGAGAAAGCTACAAAGCTTTCTGGTATCGACCCAAGAAAGGTTTACTTCTGGGCATACTTCCTCATGAGTGTACTCGCAGGTTTCTCAGGACTCCTCGTTGCATCACGTATCGGTTCTGTTGATGGTAATATGGGTAACTCATACGAGATGGACGCTATCGCTTCATGTTTCATCGGTGGTGCTTCAGCATACGGTGGTTCAGGTAATGTTCCTGGAATCATGGTCGGAGCTATTCTCCTCGGTGTTATCAACCAGGGTATGTCAATCTACGGTCTGCCTGATCAGTGGCAGTATGTTGTAAAGGGAGCAGTTCTCCTTATAGCCGTAGTATTCGACGTAGTATCAAATCATAAGACTGGAAAGTCATGATGATTCAATTTTAAATTATTAATTCTCATAAGAGTCAGATAGTCAATAAGCATAATAATTCTTCTGTAAAAAGCTTATTGACTAAGACTTTTATGTTAAAACCCTCCTTGCAAAAGGTGAAATCAGGAAATTGCCTGGTTTCACCTTTTGTTATATTGTAAAATGTGTTACTATTTACTATAGAGTTACATTGTTTTTATCATTATTATTTGCGGTTATGGGAGAATGTTAAAATGCGTTTTGTAGATTTACTCAATTCATATGTTGAAAGAATTAGTGAGTCAAAGAATGGTTTGATTGAAAAGACCGGTATAGACAGGTCTACATTTTTTAAGATACTAAGCGGAAAGAGACTGCCTACCAGAACTCAGCTTTATGAGATTACTAAGATACTTCCTATTGCAGACAGCGAGAAGAATGAACTTATGGATGCATATGAAAGAGAAGCTATAGGTGATGGTGCATTCTTCGGACATAAATTCGTTGAACAGTCCGTAAAGATTATTGCTGAATCTGACAATGAACTGAAAATACCTGATATTCGATTTGATTCTGTTCCTGAAATTGATTTAAAAACAAAGGTTTATTCAGGCTTTTCGGCTGTACAGACCATGGTCGAACTGGTGATTATGAAGGAATTATTGGATGTTCGTAAACAGATTGATATGTTTATACCTATTTCTATTATGGATAAGCTGAATCTGTTTCAGACTTTCAGATTATTGGGGGCTGATGAGAATGTCAGAAGTGTTCCCATCAGACAACTTATAGAATTTCCTGTTGGTAATATATTCTATGACAGCAGTGTCAGCGAAATTCTTAGCAGATATCTGAAATTTATTCTGTCACAGAAACTTAATTATAATGCGTATTGTTATTATGCTAACTATGATATTAAGACCAGATCGGGAGTTTTCTATCCCTTTTATATAATTACTTCAGAATATGTTCTTTTGCTTAGTAAGGATTGTGACAATCTTGTTATAATAGATGATTCTGATATCTGTGAGAATATGAATGATAATTTCAGCAGATTGGTTTATGATTCAACGCCAATGATTTCCGGTTTTGATTCTAAAGAGGAATACGTTAAACTTCTAAGTGCAAGGGGTGATAAAACCTTATATATAATTGAACGAAGACCCGGTGTCAGTTTTTTGATGACAGAAGAATTCATGGATAAATTTATTCCAAAGGAAATTCAGCCTGAAATACGTGCACATGTCAATTGCTTTACTTCATCAAGTTATGTAGAAATTATTTCTCCGGATGGTGTCAATGAATTTGAAAACGACTGTATTATTGATGAAGCCGGTTTTAAATTAAGTGCTTCCAGTGAAGATGTGGAGAAGGCTATACAGCTTTTAAAGTATCGTATTCATGATACTCTTGAAGTTGCTGACCCTGATTTGTTTCCTTTTTCAAAGAACTGGTCCATTTCGGTAGTGGAAGATGAATACCTGATTCTTGTTCCTTATCTGAATCTTGATAAGATCATTTGTCTTTCTGAGAAGAATATAGTTAATTCTTTTGCTTCATACATTAAAAATATGAAAGACAAAGGTCTGTTATTTAATGATATATATGGAGTGAACCGGTATAATGACTAAAGCTGCTGAGAAGAGTGTCAAAACTAAGAATAAGATACATCTGAAAAGAAATCCGAGCATAGAATTGCTTAGAATAATCATGATGCTGCAGATCATATTTCTACATGTCTCAGATTATGGGGATTATACAGATATAGCGATGCAGATTCAGGGGAGGACAGAGCTTACCTACTGGGTTATATGGCTTCTTTGCAGATGTCCGGTTTATATATTTGTAATTATAATGGGATATTTTCTTAGTGAGACTGGTCAGAATTTTAATTTTAAACGTATATTGAAATGCTATCTTCCGATGTATTTCTACGCAGTTTCAATACCGTTACTATACAGTCTTATAAGAAGGCAGAATCTGGATAAGGGATACTATATAAGAGCATTTATACCATTTCTTTCCAGAACCTGGTATTTTATGACTTTATATCTTCTTGTTCTTATTCTTTCACCTTATCTGAACAGAATGATTCGAGGCCTGAACAGAAAACAGTTTCTTATTCTGATAGGTATTTGTTTTCTTCTTTTTTCTGTATGGCAGCCTCTAAGTATGCTTGAACCCTTCGAAGGCATTATCGGTATTCGTAAGATTCTTTCTACTCAGGGAGGAAAGAGTCTGTATGATTTTATATATATGTATCTGCTTGGTGCATATATGAGGAAATATCATATTTTCAGCAGTCATGAAACTGATGCAAAAGATATATGGAATAATCCGTTGATTTATCTTGCAGGTTTCTTGCTGCTTGGACTCATCGATGTGATTCTGGTTTATAAATATCCGGATGAAGGTATTGTTTCGGTAGTTGGATATAATGATAATCCGTTGGTTGTTCTTCAGTGTACATGTCTTTTCAGATTTTTTGAAAGAATTGATATGAGAAGATTCGTCAGGCTTGGATCTGTGATCAATTATATCAGTGCCGGTAATCTTGGTATATATATGATACATGAACATCCACTTATCAGAGATCTGATATGGAATGAAATATTTAAGATTGATAATGTAAGTTTCTATTCCGGAAGAGGATATCTTCTAAAGATATTATTGATAGTATTAGTGATATATTGTGCCTGCTGGGTAATTGACTGGATAAGAAGATTTGTAGCAGCTCAATTGATTAAATGATATTAGTTACAATTGTGTCTCTTGGGTTATATATTGGGAGGAGGTTGCCATGAAGAGGGTTACGCTTAATAATGGAATTGAAATCCCTATGGTTGGGTATGGTTCGTTTCTGTCTACTGTAAAATCAGGAAAAAAGGTTATTCTTGATGCATTAGATGCCGGTTACAGATATATAGATACTGCCAGATTCTATGATAATGAAGATGATATCGGAGATGCTATTAAGGAGTCCGGTATTAAAAGAGAAGATATTTTCCTATGCAGTAAGGTGTGGCCTACTATGCTGGGAAAAGAGGAAACGAGAGAGAGTTTTGAGGCGTCCTGCAGAAGTCTTGGAACAGATTATCTGGATATGTATTTAATCCATTGGCCGAAATCCAGTCAGAATGATGATGGCTGGATTGATAAGATGACAGACGGGTGGTCTGTTATGGAGGAACTTTATGAGGAGGGAAGAATTAAAGCTATCGGGCTTTCTAATTTTCTTCCCCATCATATAAAACCTCTGCTGGAGAAAGCGCATGTTATTCCGGTGGTTGACCAATTGGAATTACATGTGGGATATATGCAGGAATATACACTTGCATATCTTAAAACTCAGGGTATAGTGCCTCAGGCATGGAGTCCGCTGGGAAGGGCAAGGCTGCTTAATGATGAGAGGATAATAAGACTTTCAGATAAGTATGAGAAATCTGCATCTCAGATACTTCTCAGATACCTTGTTCAGAGGGGGATTCCTGTTATTCCGAAAGCTTCTTCCGGAGAAAGGATGCTTCAGAATCAGGATATATTTGGTTTTGAACTGACTGAGGATGAAATCTCATATTTGTCCTGTTTTCCTGAATGTGGATGGTCAGGAGAGCATCCTGATATGGTTGAGTTCTGATGATTGTATTTGCGTAATCATTTTTCGTTATTTACAAGGAGATATGAATATGAGTAATACAAAATTTAAATCAAAATATTATCTATTAATGATTATTACTGTTTTTATTGTATTTGCTTGTAGCATTAAATCCTTCGCTAAGGATGATTCGGGTATAGTTGAAGAGTATTGTGACAATTCTGAATATGTTCTTCAGGATGGTGGATTATTAGAACCTCAGGAAAGTAATCCCAAGCCATCAAAGAACAGATTTCTT
>CACZPG010000047.1 GCA_902782965.1 uncultured Lachnospiraceae bacterium | reverse complement strand
TAAGAAACGCAGTTTCTTATTATAGAACAAAGAGTGTCGCTTGCGACACTCTCCGCGCGAGGCGCGTGCTGCCAAAGGCAGCTATCTACCTATCGCGCCGATACGCATCCTTAGCGGAGCGTTTTTTATATAATAGGGAACGCAGTTTCCTATTATATAAAAAATGACAGCAGATTAGTTATCCACTGTCATTTCCATACATAATCATTCAATATACACTCATTTAATATATGCATTCATATTATTTGAACTCGTATCATTTGCACTCGTTTACATACATTCCTCGTCGAATATCTTATAAGATGCCCTGCCATGTTCTTTAACATAATACAATGCTTTATCTGCAGCATGATATAATTCTTCAAAGCTTCTGCCATGATCAGGAAACATAGCTATTCCCATAGACAGGCTGACGCATTTGTCCAAATCTCCGCTAAAGGCATTTAATACTTCATTTTGGAGTTTCTCAGCCAGAGCGATTGTCGCTTCTTTTGATTCTATATCACGAAGAAAAACAACAAACTCATCTCCGCCTATTCTTCCTGCGACATCACTACCCTTGAAAGTGTTTCTAATAAGTCGACCAATGGTAGCAAGAACTCTGTCTCCGGCAATATGACCAAAGGTATCATTTACATTTTTGAAATGATCGGCATCTATCATTATAAGAGCACATATCTCGTTCTCTTTATAATAATTTGAAAGCAACATGCTTATCAGCCCTTCAACGGCGCCTTTGTTAAGGAGTCCTGTCAACTGGTCGGTTTTGGATCTTTTCTCCAGTTCCATCTTAAGTAGCTGCTTCTCAGTAACATCATTTATCAGAGCAATGATTCCGTTTATATTCCCATCATCGTCATAAACAGGTCTTTTTATAAGCTCAAGGAACTCCTGAATTCCATCCTCATTCTCTTCAATAATATAATCCGTACCTTCTCCGGTTCTCAGCATAACCTGATCGGTTTCCATGGCCTTGATTGCATTCTGCTTATCCTTACGGATATCTACGTCAGTTTTGCCACGAATGGTCCAGTGTTTCTCTCCATCCTGATGAAGATGATGCCAGTACTGAGTACAGAATACATACCTTCCCTGCGCATCCTTCAGATATATATTAGAAGGGAGTTGCTTCAGCATCTTCTGCATTTCAGAATATGTGAAAGAATCCTTGGCCCTTATGGCATTATTGATTCTGTTGACCACTATCTGTCTAATTCCCGGAGGAGTCAGAAGTTCCGAAAAACCTTTATCCAGGAAATCAAGTTCATCTTCTTCAGGTGAGTGATCAGATACAGCAATAACAGGGAGAGAGGCAAATATCATATCTTCACTTAATTTTCTGATAAGCAGATAGTCTGTACTGCAGGTCATATTCAAATCTATAAGTACTGCAGAAATTTCTTCCAATCTCTCATCAATTATATTAAATCCAAGCTCTTCATCTTCAGCCATTATCACTTCAAAATCCTGTGACAACAGATTTGAAAACTCGTTTCTCAGTTCACTAACCGGTGCAATCAGAATAATTTTCTTCATCTTTAATCACTTCCATCATCAAATCAAATAATTCCAGAAACAATAATTGACATTTATTGACACATTTTTCATTATATCATTTCATCTTCTCATAGTCAAAAATGTTTCAGTTTACTTCATGAATACGAAGCTCTCAAGTTCGAAGAGACTCCTGCCTTTAAAGTAGTTTCCCATCCATCCACTGTAATCAGTTTCAAATGTAAAGTACACCGCGTGCCGACCTGTAACAGCCTCTACAACAGTAGTGATGACTTCATCATCATGACCGATTTCTATGGTACCGATTTTCTTTCCTTCTGTCTTAACTGTTTCAAGTCTGTCTACATTTTCAACACCATCAATATAAATGTTCATCCTGCAATTGGTACCAAGGCCTCGTACTTTTGCAGCGAATTCCATTGTCTTACTTCCATAATCCTCGCCAAAATCGAAATATCTGTAACCAATAACTGTCTCATCAGTAATATTACGGATAAATCGGGAGAATACATTTCTTTCTGATATAAATGCTCCACCTGTCAGAACACAGGCAATATCAGCATCAGTTATCTGATATGGATTCAAGGAATCTTCAAACCCAAGACAGGTTGTTTCCACCATCGGGATTGTCCCATCCGGAAGAATCTCAATCTTCTCAACACATCCTCTTCTGGACATTATGGTTCCGTTGGTCATTCTGTGATAGAAAATGTACCACTGACCATTTACATTTATGATTGAACCATGATCATTTCCATCCGGATAATCTGCTCCACTGTCTATAATATATCCTCTGAATTTAAATGGTCCGACAGGACTATCAGAAGTTGCATAAGCAAGATTGGTACATGCTGTCGGAGAATAAACCATATAATAGGTATCTCCAACCTTTCTCATAGAAGCCGCTTCAAAGAAGGTTTTATCATTCGTATCAAATCCATCTTCAGGACGAAGACTATCCTTCGGAGGAATAAAGTCTTCAATGATCGTTCCGTCCAGAACCTCATACATATTATCTGCATTCAGTTCTGCAAGCTCGGACTTAAGAAAGCCGCAGTAAATATATGCTCTTCCATCATCGTCTACAAAAACTGCCGGATCAATAAATATTCCATCATTAAATGCACCGGGAGTATTACACTTAGTCTGAGAAACATATTTAAACGGCCCTTCCGGCTTATCGCTTACTGCCACACAGCCCTTCTGTCCTTCAATGTATGCATAAAGATAATATTTCCCATCCTTCTCAATAACATCAGGAGCAAAAAGCTTTGAACCCTCTTTAGTATAATCTGTATCAGATTCATAATCTCTTGTTTTTCCAACTCTGAATATATCACCGTGACATACCCACTCATTTGGATTGGTCACCGGAGCACTCCAACATTTCAAAACACAATCGCAGAATTCTGCATTTCCAGCCTTATCATGTGAACCATAAATATACACCCGATCACCAAACACTCTCGGTTCGCCATCAGGAATATATTCCCAGCGTGGTAAATATGGATTAGACATGAATTTATCCTCCTCAAAGCACAATAAACACACACACCTCTTCAGGTGTTCTTTAAGTATATCACACTTCATATAACAAAGAACCCCTCAAACACCGAAAAAAAGCCCCATAAACTCTGACAGTTTATGGGACTTATGTAAACCACATTTTATAAAGGTTTTGCAACTCTGCTGAGACTCTACCAGCCTAGATCCATGAGCCAGTTATTGAGAGCTCTTTCTCTGTCCATATCGTTCTTAGTTATATCATTGTAATATTCACCCTTGATGTTACCATCTACGATGTAGAGGACACGTGTACATTTAGCTGCAACCTTGGAATCATGAGTTACCATCATGATAGTTGTACCTTCTTTATTGATCTTGGTAAGTTCCTCCATAACCTCATTGGAATTAGCACGGTTGAGAGCTCCTGTAGGCTCATCCGCAAATACAACCGAAGGCTTGTTAATAAGACTTCTGCAGATGCAGGCACGCTGAAGCTGACCGCCGGACACCTCATTGATATCATTATCCGCTGCCTCAATGATACCAAGCTTTCTCATAAGATCCTCGCCAAACTGTGTTACTTCTTTTCGGGATCTCTTCAGCTTCTTACTCTGGAGTCCCGGGAGAAGGATGTTATCAAGAATTGTCAGGTTCTTCATCATGAACATCTGCTGGAAGATAAATCCCATCTCATCAAGTCTCACATCAGAAAGCTCAT
>CACZPG010000046.1 GCA_902782965.1 uncultured Lachnospiraceae bacterium | reverse complement strand
TGGGTGATACTGTTGTTCATATTCGGTGTTGTAAGGAATGTATTATAAATTTCTTATAAATTATACTTCTTTGGACTGACGGATTTGAATCATGAGTACGTTCCCTGTTCAAACACGCTGCGCTTGCTAACCGTTGCCTGTCGACCTCGTTTACGCTGTAAAAAAGAATGTCCGCCTACCCCGGAACTTCTGTGGTACCGATCGGCGGCACTTTTTTACAGCTACTCGTCCTCCGTCAACGCTAAGCGCCGCTCCGCAATCGTTTGCCCAGGGAAGTCTCATGATTCAAATCCTGTTTTTCAGAATAGCACGGGCATAATTTCCGTATTTTCAACTTACAAATTATATCTATAAACTTCTCAAATCACATCCATAAATCTATATACTTTAAAATATATTATCACCGACCGACTTCATTGTATAATCCTTAATAATTATTGTTTGTTATAGTTTATATCTATAGCAAAGAGGATCGGGGATGAATCTCTTAATCTTCTATCAAAAATATCCAAAATAAGTCTTCTGGACTACTGAATGATATACCATATCAATCATGGTATTAAAATCAAAAACCGGAAGTCCGGTAGCCGCCTGTATGGCCCTGGCATAAGGTGGAAGGTCACTGCACTCAAGAAGTATCGCACCGATATCATTGTTCTCGCTGACCAGTTTCTCTGCGACCCCTGTCAGTTCTTCTGTAAGTTTCTTGTTATCGAACTCCGTGCTTCCATATCTGATTCCGGCAAAGCTTTCAAGATGACCGATATCCTGAATCAGCAGCCTTTTGCTGTCAGTCCCTATCTTACTGAGCAGTTCATCATTTATACTGTCTCCACTCGCAGCAAATATTGCGATTTTCTTCTTATCCGATATACCGGTTTTTATAAGCGGCAGCTGACACAGACTTGAAAGAAATACCGGTACATTCACCGCTTCTCTCACAGCCTCCTGAAAATGTGCGAAGTATCCACAGGCACCGATAATAGCTCGGACGCCCTGGTCTTCCAGATACTTTGCCGCTTCAATCACCTGATTCTTTATCGATTCACTTCCCTCAAAAAGCTCCTCTATTTCAAAGAAAACCTCCTTATACAATACCGGAAAGGGGTACGTAGTGGCATTAGCCACATTTCCCGGAAGCTTCGGATATATCAGATGAACGGCTATTATTCCAATTGCAAACCCGGCAGTATAATGCGGAGTTACCTGATGAAAACTAAGCAATTCATCCCTGTTTTCCAGTGTACTTTTCCAATTCATGTCAATTCCTTCTCTATCTGTTTATGTTCATTGCGAAATTAATTTATTATATTAATTAATTCTTTTATCCAGTTTGTTTACGAAGTGAATTCCTGCCTCCTGGAATACCTGGACTATAATCACAAGGATAGCAACAGTCACCAGCATAACATCAGTTTTATAACGATAATAACCATAATTAACAGCGATAGCGCCGAGACCGCCACCACCAACAAAGCCTGCCATTGCAGAGTATCCGAGAATGGTTGCAAATGCGATTACCCCGCCAACAAGAAGCGACGGTTTAGCTTCTGCCAGAAGCACCTTCCATATGATCTGCCAGGTTGAGGAACCCATTGCCTTGGCAGCCTCTATAACTCCGGAGTCCACCTCCTTAAGGGATGACTCAACCATTCTTGCCACAAATGGTGCTGCCGCCACTACGAGAGGAACCACAGTTGCAGTTGAACCGATAGTTGTTCCTACTACAAGTCTTGTAAATGGAAGTATGGCAACAAGAAGTATCAGAAAAGGTACCGAGCGGATTACATTTGTTATGAATCCGAATATTATATTAATAATTCTGTTCGGTCTGATTCCGGTGGGGCTGGTTATGTTCAGTATGACTCCTACAGGAACCCCGATCAGATAAGCAAATGCAGTTGACAGTATTACCATGTAAAAGGTTTCTGTAATTCCCTTTCCAATGAGACCATATATCTGACTACTCATTTATGCTACCTCCTTCCTGTTCTTTTTATTCTTCGTTTTCTTTATCTCGTTCTCTTTATTACTGTCCTTCTTATCATTAACTTCGTCGATATTTATATTTTCTGAACCATCCGAATTCTTCAACGCTTCCTGCTCTTGACCGAGATCAATTTCCTCATATTTGATTCCCTTGCTATTCAGATAATTCTTTATTATCTGTACACTCTTTTCATCCGGTCTTTC
>CACZPG010000045.1 GCA_902782965.1 uncultured Lachnospiraceae bacterium | reverse complement strand
GGCTTTTCATTATTATAATCTCAATATCAGGCGGATTATTCAGTCTCAGCAGCCTTAGCAATCTCAGCCTTAGCTACTTCATCCGGTGCCTGCTCATATCTTGCAAACTCATAGGAGAAGGTTCCTGAACCTCTGGTCATTGAGAAAAGTCTCGTATCATATTCATAGAGCTCAAGGTATGGAATATCTGCAAGTATTTCAGTATTTCCATCACCGATAGGATTCATTCCCAGAACTCTTGCACGACGCTTATTCAGATCACCCATTACATCACCGGTGAAATCATCAGGAACAACAACCTTAAGTGATGCTATTGGCTCAAGAAGAACCGGTGCAGCATCCATGAAGCCCTTCTTGAAGGCCTGCTGGGTAGCAACCTTAAATGCAAGCTCTGAAGAGTCAACAGCATGATAGCTACCATCATAGAGATTAACCTTTACTCCGGTAACAGGATACTTAGCGAGTGGTCCGCTCTTAACAGCCTCAATAATACCCTTCTCAACTGCATGGAAGTAATTCTTAGGCACCGCACCACCTACTACTGTCTGTTCAAACATATATGGTGTTTCCATATCGCCTGATGGTTCAAGTATAATCTTTACGTGACCATACTGACCATGTCCACCGGACTGTTTCTTATACTTATACTCTGTATCAACCTTCTTACGAATAGTTTCTTTGAAAGCTATACGAGGTCTTGAAAGTTCTATCTCAACCTTATATTTCTCTTTCAGAACGTTCTGAACTACATCAAGATGCTGAGCACTTATTCCGTAGATGAGAGTCTGTCCGTTATCACTGTCATTTACAGTCTTGAGAGTAAGATCTTCCATTGTAAGCTTGGAAATTGCCTGTGAAATCTTATCCTCATCACCCTTATTAACAGCTGCATACTTTCTGTATACATATGGCTGTGAAATCGGTGTACGGATATATGTAATTGCATTCTTCTTAGTTGAAAGAGAATCTGTAGTCTGAGTTACAGAAAGCTTAGCGAGAGCTCCAATATCACCCGCATGAAGTTCCTTAACTTCTTCTACCTTATTACCGCAGATAACATAGAGCTTATTCAGTCTCTCTTCTGCGCTTCTGTGATAATTATACAGAACATCATCAGGCTTAATAACACCTGAATTAACCTTTATAAGTGAATATTTACCAATGTATGGGTCTGCAATAGTCTTGAAAACATATGCTGACTTAGGCTTAGAGAAATCATAATCTGCTTCGAATACTTCATTATTCTCAGTATTGATTCCCGCACACTTACATTCAGCCGGGCTTGGGAAGTACTTTATGATATCAACCATAAGAGTAAACATTCCTCTTGCCAGTGTATTGGAACCCATGAGTACAGGAACTATACTTCCGTCTTTAACGCTGACTCTGAGAGCTTCTCTGATCTCATCCTCTGAGAATTCATCTCCCTCGAAGAATCTTTCCATGAATTCTTCACTTGTTTCAGCTACAGCCTCCATCAGAACATCTCTGCAGATTGAGAGATTATCCTGTGAATACTCCGGAACATCGAACTTATCAACTGTACCCTTATCATTCCATCTCTTAGCCTTCTGCTGAATTACATTTACATATCCAACGAACTGCTCATTCTCTCTGATAGGAAGGTGGAATGGTGCTATTCTCTTTCCGTACAGGTCCTGAAGATTCTGAACTACTTCTCTATAGCTCGCCTTATCATCATCCATTTCTGTTACGAAGAACATTCTTGGAATGTTTCTCTTCTCACAGAGATCCCATGCACGCTTTGTTCCTGCTTCAATTCCTGCTTTTCCGGAAATAACAATGATTGCCGCATCAGCAACAGCTGCTGCTTCTTCTGCCTCACCTACAAAATCATAATATCCGGGTGTATCCAGAATATTAACCTTATAGCCATCCCACGGAATCGGGATAACTGAGGTCTTAATAGAAATCTTTCTCTTGATTTCTTCCTTATCATAATCACTTACAGTATTTCCTGCATCTACACTTCCCATGCGGTTAGTAATTCCTGCCAGATAAACCATAGCTTCTGCAAGTGATGTCTTTCCGGAACCCCCATGTCCCAAAAGGACTACATTACGAATTTTGTCTGTTGTAAATACATTCATATACCTACCTCCTACTCATTATTAGTTATGTATTTAACCCCAATTCTGCTGACACATTTATCTTACTCCATTACTAAAATAACCCAAAATGTGTTTTTGAATCAGCACATGCTAATAGTTTACCATTTAATGACTCATATTACAAACAGAAAGACAACAAAATTCACATCAAATTAATATTTCACATTTAAATCATCTGCATTCCTTGAGACTGCTGTGGATATATAGTATAATTAACTAAATATGGCCATATCATACTTATACAAATGATATATGTTACATTTATTTTTTAAGGTTATAAGATTCATAGGAGTTTAAGGTTATATGAAAAAGTACGAATTCGACCCCCATGAATATAAAATAATGGAACAGAGTGTAGTTCCATTTGCAGTATATCAGTTCATTGATACCAAAGTAGTTCCACTGGTTTTTTCATCCGGTTTTATTAATCTGTTTAATTTTCAAAACGCAGACGAAGTATTCATGCTTATGAAAAATGATGTGTACCACAACACTCATCCGGATGACATTGCAAGAGTCAGTGATGCAACAGTCCGATTTGCGAAAGATGGTGACGATTATGATATTATATATCGTTCCCTGATCGATGGAATCTATAGAATAATACATGCCTTCGGCAAACATGTATCTCCCGAAGAAGGAATCACCCTCGCATACATCTGGTATGTTGATGAGGGAACTTATAATGGAGATGAACTCCTCAAAAAAGATTCTATCAATCACAATTTCAGCATTTCTCTCCTTGATTCAACCCTTCAGAGAAATACAAGATATGATTTTCTGACAGGGCTGTCCAATATGACATATTTCTTTGAAACCACCAAAGCCAAGAGAATCCAAATACTCAAAGAAGGGAAACACTGTTCCCTTATTTTTGCTAATCTGAACGGGCTCAAATATTTTAATAAGAAATATGGATTCGCAGAAGGCAATAATCTTATACGAGCTTTTTCCAATCTGCTTATAAAATATTTCGGTTCTGAAAACTGCTGCCGCATAGGGCAGGATAATTTCGCTGCATTTGTATTATCAGAAAACCTGGAAGAATCTCTTAATAATCTATTTACAGAAATGAAAGAAGTTAATCAGGGCAAAAGCGCTACTATCAGAGTAGGTATTTATCCTGATACAATGGGCGTTGTTGAGACGAGTCTTGCCTGCGACAGAGCACGTTATGCATGTAACCTGAAGAAGAATCCATTCAAATCAACTTTCATTTATTTCGATGAAAGTATGCTCTCATACGAAACCAAGAGACAATATATTCTTGATAATATTGACAGAGCTATAGAAGAGGACTGGATTCAGGCATACTATCAGCCTATAGTACGTGCCGCCAATGGAAAAGTCTGTGATGAAGAAGCTCTGGCAAGATGGATTGATCCTGAAATCGGTATGCTTTCTCCTGCAGACTTCATCCCGATTCTTGAAGATTCCAAACTTATTTATAAGGTTGACCTGCACAT
>CACZPG010000044.1 GCA_902782965.1 uncultured Lachnospiraceae bacterium | reverse complement strand
TTCCCTCTGTAAAACTTATTGGTAATGAGATCAAGCTCGTCTTTCGGAACACCCGGACCGTAATCCTGAATTCTCATTTCCAGATAACCCTCTACTAACTTATAGGTTATATCAATCTTTGTCCCCGCGTATTTATAGGAATTCACAAGAATATTTCCGATAACCTGATTCATTCTTTTGATATCAATATGAATGACTACGCCGGGAATGTCAGCCTCATTGACCAGACTGTTGTAATCATTCTTCTTGATAATATCACTTATTACAGAAGAATCCTCATCATCACATTTCACCTTAAATTCACCCAGATCCTCAAGGGTTGATGAGAAAAGATCACTTACCAGCACATCTATCTGATCCGCCTTCTTATATATATTATCAAGCTTCTCTGAAATGTCCTTAGCCCCTGATTCCATCATTTCAGAGACAACCTTCTCATCCGAGGCTGAATATTTCTCCATCTTAGCCTGAAGAAGCTCCGAAGTAAGCTTAATCCCTGTGATTGGAGTTTTCAGATCATGACTCAGAGAAGCCACCAGTTCTTTCTCTTTCCTCTGAAGCTCAAGTTCCCTCTTTCGGGAAGCAGCCAGTTCCTCTCTCATAATATCAAAGCTTTCGGTAAATACACCGAACATATTATTCTGCTCCATCATAAGCGGTTCATCCAGATTTCCAACAGCAACCTTACCTGCAAAATCCTTCATTCTGTCGAAAGGTACTATAATATTATTCCTGATATATATTCCGAAACCTAATGCACCAATTAATAGTATCAGACCACAAACAACAAAGGAGACTATAAGCTTAATATTCTGAGCTCTGAGTTCCGAAGAAATATCATCCTGCATTACTACCATTCCAACAACCGTCCCATCAACAGTAATATTCTGATATGGATATCTTCTCTTGATGGCATCTTCAATGGATCTGATATTTCCGTCCTTCTTCATATTGGGTGATCTATATATTACGAAGTCTTTATTGTCAATCACAACAAAACTCACTCCAAAATCCATTGAATCCAGACTTTGAAGAGAGTCCCATTTATCCTGTACATTTTTGGAAATATCATTAAGCTTTACTGTATCAACCTTATCCCGTGTAGAACGGGTAATAATGAAAGCAAATACGATGACTCCCACAAAGTACACTATCATAAATAAAGTTGTTGCTCTGATATAGTTCTTCATAGTTCTTCAATCATGTATCCGACTCCCCAGACAGTTTTTATAACTTCAGGGTTCTTAGGATCCTTCTCAATCTTCTCCCTGAGATGTCTGATGTGAACGGCAAGAGTTCCCTCGCCTATATACTCATCATCCCAGACATTTCTGAGAAGTTCATCCTTCGTCACAACTCTGTTCTTATTTTCAAGAAGGTATATAAGCAGCTTATATTCCATGGCCTTCAGATTAATCTGCTCATTTTCCTTCTTCAATTTGTGAATATTGGTATCCAGATAAATATCATCAATAAGAAGAATTCTTCCGTCCCTGTCCCCGGAACTCAGATTTTTAGAATCACCAGAAGCATCCTGACCGTCACCGTTACCATCTACTGACTGAAGTCCTGAGTTTCTTGCATTTGCTGCTAATTCCGCATCTTCTCTGGCCTTCTCATATCTTGCAAGTATTGTCCTGACCTTTGCCATCAGAATACTAAGAGTGTAAGGCTTCTTGATATAATCATCACCACCAATATTTAACGCTATCAATACATCGTCATCACTGGTTCTGGCGCTGATAAATAAAATGGGCATATCATATTTTTCTCTCACTTTTTTACAAAGCTCAAAGCCCGATTTATCCCCAAGATTAATATCAAGAAGAAGAAGTGAAACTGTGTTCTTATCCAGAAAACTCTCAGCTTCCTCATAACTTGTAACATATGCAGTTTTAATCTCAAACATATTGAAGTATTCAGCAGTTGACTGAGCGATTACTTCATCGTCATCTATCATCAGAACTTTATATTCCATCTTCCATCCTCACAGGTAATTTCATTATTTCTTCTTATGAAATCTTCTATTATTCTTTGAATTACTGTTTTTCCTGGTTTTACTGTTATTAGATTTGTTGTCTGTTTTCCTTACTGAATAACCGAACTGTCCGATTTTCTTTCCCAATGAGAAATATTCCCCGTGAGAATATGCTATAAGGTCTGCCGCTCTCAGATCAAATCGACCTTTATCGTCCATGTATTTGTTATCCACAGTCACTCCAACCACTTCTGCTATAAACATATCATGTGATCCAAGCTTCTCCTGTTTCTTAACTTTACAATAGATATTTACAGGACTTTCTTCGATTGCCGGAACCCCCATGTAATCTGACTTATATTCGCATAGCTTCATTTCCTTGAATTTATCATAGTCTCTACCCGATCTGACACCACACCAGTCGCAGGCTCTTGTCAGCTCAGTAGTAACAAGATTTACCACAAATTCACCGGTCTCTTCTATTATACTGTGAGAATACCTCTCCGGTCTCACTGAAATAGACAACATGGCAGGATCAGAACAGATAGTTCCTGCCCATGCAAGTGTAATTATATTAGCTTTTTCGCCCGGTTTCTGACAGGTAACCATGACAGCCGGAACCGGATACAGCATATTTCCGGGCTTCCACTTTTCCTTACTCATATACGATTAACCTCTTTATGATAAATATACATATAAATATACATGAAAAAGAATAACAAAGCACGCAAAATGAGTCAATAGAATTGCTTCCTATTGACTCATTTTGCCACGCAATTATTCACCATACTTTATCTGTATACTTCCACCATCTTCACCAAGGAACACTATGTATCCACCCTTTGGAAGTGGGATAGAATCACCATAATCTTTCATATGACTACTATATACCACATCGCCATATTTGTCATATACATATACTGCACTGTTCTCCGGTCTGTCAACTGATATAGATGTATTCGCAAGGCTGTCATCGATTCCGAACCAGGCTGCATCGTCTGTTTTTAAATCAACCGTGACAAGTGCCTTTGTCAGCTTATCGCAGGTTTCTACAGGTATCATTGAATAACCATTTGAGCTAACAAGAGTTCCATCATCATTTACAGATATATCAAACATATCTCTGCTGGCATCTCCAGGAATTGTAGTATAGAAGGACGCTGATTTTTCATCTTCTATTCTGAGAATTTCAAATCCCATTACCATATTAACCATGACGTATCCCGAACCATCAAGCTCAGTAATTTCTGCAAACGCTGTATCGTAAATGTCTGATGAATATTTGTCTGATTTAATAGCATACTTTTGGTTTTCTCTTTCCTTCCATGCGTTGATTACATTTTCGGATACAGGATTCGGAGCCATCATTTCTGCTACGATGGTAGTATTCTCGTTATTAACCAAATCAGAATTATTTGAAATCATATCTGCTACTATATAGATACCACCATTTATTTCTTCAACTCTGTAGCAAGTATATTCCGGATCCACCTTTACATTATCTGATTCTATATCTCCCTTCACTCTTACAAAACCATTATCCGTATACATAAAATAAGTTTCAGTGGTTGTATCTGTTCCGGTCTTCAGCAGCATATATTTCATATCAGGAAATGTAACTTCTATTACTCCACTATAAGGCGATGCATAATATCCCTCATACTTTTTGAACTCCTCGGGAACTTCAGACTTGAATTCCACCTCAGGAGCAGTAACCTCTTCTATCTCTATACCCTTTTCCTCAAGAGCTATATTCATAAGTGCCTCACAAACAGCCTTATTATAGCCACTTGACCCGCCACTTGTTGTTACACAGATGCTTATTTCTTCATCCGGTGCGACCATAAGATTCGCATGCTGGTTCACGGTATCTCCGCCCTTGTTAAGAATTTTCACTCCTGCATCCTCATACTGCCTTATACTTACATCGTCCCAGCCAAGTCCATAGAAGCTGTATGGAGAAGCAGATGACAGAGAATTCATTTCATCCTTGCTTTTTTCTGATAGCAGTCTGTTATCTCCCTTAAAAAATGTACTGCCAAACTCACAGGTATCCTTTGCATTTGAAACAATCCCGCCCGAACCAAAATCCAGGCAATACTCTTTTCCGTAGCACTTTTCATTTGAATATATATCCACAAGATTATCATTCTCAAACATACTGTCAGCTGTTCCTATGGATGTGGCATCGATCTTGTCAGCAATATTCTTCTCGACATATGTTGTGTAGTCCATTCCGCTTACTCGTTCTACTATAATTTCCAGCAGATTGAAGCCATCATTACAATAGCTTGAATATGCTCCGGGATCAGCCTTGAGATGCTGCGTAGCAAGATTTGAAAGGACAACACTATTGTGATCAGATTCATTGTCATTTATCAGAGTATCATCCTTAAGCACTGTTCCCATAAGCCCTGATGAATGATTCATGAGCATACGTACCGTGATATCCTTATATCTCTCATCCGCCATCTTAAAATCATCTATGTAGTCTGTAACAGGCGCATCCAGATCAACCTTACCCTGATCCACCAGCTGCATTACTGCAGCTGTTACATACACCTTACTAACCGAAGCCGTACAGTAAATGGTACTATCCACATCCTGACCGTCTATCTTAACGCCACCTGCCCGTACAGACACCTCTGTGCCTGTACGGCACTGTGGCTCGATGGTCGCTTCGCTCCGCAAGATTTGCTCTTCAGCAAATCTTGGTCTATCCCAGCCATTCACTGTTTCTGCATCCGTCTCACTCTCCGCCGCATATACCCTATACCTATTATCATCCTTCTTTATATCAATTACAGAAACCATTCCGAGTAAACCTAATGTGCTAATCCCTGCAAATATCAAACATGTTTTTATCGATTTTTTCATATCGTTACCTCAATAATTATTTGTTAAACAAATTTAAACTTTACTCCGTCATCAGCTCCGTAACTGATACCTTCTTAACCTTTCCAGCTGACAAATATGCCGAAGCATAAACATATACCATGATTGCTACTGCTGCAGGTATCAGCAACCAATATCTTGGCTGAGCTCCGCCACCGAATGCGATTACTTCAAATTTTTCTGTAAGCGGGACTGTTACCAGTAGTGCTGCTATAATAGCCGGAACAGCTATCGGCATGATCCTGCTCACGATCTGCTTCTTGATATCCCTGGATGTATATCCCATGGATTTCTCTATACCGAATTCCTTTCTCTGCTTTCTGATAGTAGAATC
>CACZPG010000043.1 GCA_902782965.1 uncultured Lachnospiraceae bacterium | reverse complement strand
CTGTGGATTATTGGAAGTTTTTATATTATTCTGATATCCGTTATTTATGACATTATTACTTGGAACACCGTTTTGTGTTATGCCATTATATTGGGTAGTATTGTTCATTATTTATTCCTCCGGTTACTGATTATTTTCGGTACTCCAGGATATCTCCGGGCTGACATTCCAGGACATCGCATATTTTATCGAGGGTTTCCAGGCGTACTGCTTTAGCTTTTCCGTTTTTGAGAATTGATATGTTGGCCAGTGTGATTCCGACCTTATCTGCCAGGTCGGAAACCTTCATTTTGCGTTTTGCCAGCATAACATCAAGATTTACTATTATCATGCCGACACCTCCTATATTGTAAGTTCATTTTCCTGCTTGATCTCATATGCGTTCTGAACAAGCTTGGACATTGCTATACAAAGAATTACAAATATTATGAATACGAAGATTTTAAGTAGAGTATAAGTAAGTGGTATGAACTGAATATTTCCTGATATAAGCCAGATAATAATTCGTATCAGGTATTCAATTATTATGAAGCCGCCACAGACAGCCATATTTTTGAAGTTTCTTACGTTTTCCAGAGAGAATGAGTTATCGTTGGATATTTCACTGATTATTCTCCAGAAGAAAAACAGTATCATAAAGCAGAATGTTGCGGTAATCCACAGGAAAACTATATTCTGTCTGATATATTCAGGTACGGGTTCATTATAGTCCGGTCTGAAAATAAAAGCATACAGTGTAGCACTTACGAAGAACGCAAGTCCCAGTAAACCGATTGCTATTGCTACGGCTTTAAGCCAATAGGATATTTTTTTCTGTTTCATTTTATAAACCTCTTTTCTTTATGGGTTATAGAAGAATAATAAGGTAATAAGGTGTTTATACCTTTCTGATATCAAGATAATAATATTATTGAGATTGATTGTCAAGAATAATTTATCGTAAAACGATAAAAATATTATGAAATACGAAAATGTAACAATATATAAAATGATGGCTGCGATGCTTGACAATAGTGTGTCAGATGATATACTTAGTCGTGCAATAATTGTAATTTAAAATATATATTCATATTTATTATTAAGGGGTTTATGGATGTTTCTTCATCATTTAAATAATATGAATAACAGAATAAAGTTGAAAATGCTCAGAAGAATCAGTGTTCTTCTAATCTGTACTGTTATAATTTCTGCACTTACCGGATGTGGGAGCAAGAATTATAGTTATGGGCTTTCACCTGATGATCCGGTTGAGGTTGTCATATGGCTTACGGGAAGTGAGAAGAGGTCCGGAGCTTATGAAGAGATGATTAAGCTTTTCAATGAAACTGAAGGAAAGAACAGAGGCATCGTTGTTAGTTCTGTCTCTTTTGGAGGAGATGATAAGCTTTCGGAGGAATATATTAAAGATAAAGAAGCCGGAAATGATAATCTTCTTCCGGATATGATAGAAGTATCTGCATCTAACAGTCTTCTGTATGATTCAGGCATACAGTATGTAGATATGAATAATCTGATTGCAGATAATACTAAACAAAGCATTTATGAGAATCTTCTGAATGCCGGATCCTATGGAAGGGATAAACAATTAAGACTTCTGCCGGTGGTTAAAGATACTACTGTTATGGCAGTTGATCTTACAAGATGGAATGATTTCAAAAAACAGAAGGAACATTACCTGAATGAACTGGATATTTGGGAAGGACTGGATGTAGTCGGAGAGACTTTCTATAATACAACAGGAAAGAGTCTCTATGGTTTAAGTAGTATTTCTCAGTATATGCTGGTGGGAAGCAGACAGCTCGGTACAGGAATACTATCTATTGAAAATGGCAAACCGGTCATCAGAGCTGATGGAGATGTGATGAAAACCCTCTGGCAGAATTATTATGGAGCTTTTATCAGAGGTGGTATGTACAGCTACAGTAAAGATAAAGTAGAAGATCTTCAAAGCGGAAGAATAACGATTGCTGCCATCAACAGTTCCGAAACAGAAAGATTATCAACCAGTACAGCTACTGAAGGGGATGCTTTCTATTTAAATGAATATCAGATAATACCATATCCTCAGTTTAAAGGAATGAAGAAGATATGTCCTGTAGATAATACAGGAGTAGCTATTCTGAATAAAGATGATAAGAAGAATATCGGATGCATGCTGTTCCTGGAATGGCTTCTCCAGGATGAGAATAATATGCATCTGGCCTGCAGTGCAGGGGGTGTGCCTGTTAATAACAGAGTTTCGAACCCGGATTATTTCGAGGAATATCTGGATAATAACAAAACAGGGATGAGCTCTATGGATGTCAGCACAATGAGGATTTCACTGGAAATGATGTCTGATGCTGAAATCTATGCTGCGCCTATGTGTGATATTTATAATGATCTTACCGATTATCTGGATGATACTATGTCGAAAGCCGCTCATGAAGACAGAAATGTAGTAGATGATAAAGAAGGCATTGGAATAGGAAGACAGGAAGCAATAGATAAGTATGTTTCTGATGAACATTTCGGAGTCTGGATCAATGAATTCAGAAGCGGTATTCAATTTTGAGTTGCGAATGGGTATCTTTTATAGTAGAGTAATAAAGTGAGTCGTAAGATAGTTTTGAACTTTAAATCACCTGATTTTATCATATAAAAGGAGAATATTTATGGTTAATAATATTTCGGATTCGATTAAATATGTTGGCGTAGATGACAGAGACCTTGACCTTTTTGAAAGTCAGTATATCATTCCTGAGGGAGTGTCTTATAATTCATATGTTATTCTTGATGAGAAGACTGCAGTTATGGATACTGTAGATGCCAGCAAGACAGATGAATGGCTGGCTAATGTTAAGGAAGCTCTTGGTGGAAGAGACCTGGATTATATTGTTGTTCAGCATATTGAACCTGATCATTCGGGTAGTTTTGCTGAAGCAATTAATGCATTTTCAAATGCTAAGATAGTAGCATCTGCTAAAGCATTTTCTATGATTCCACAGTTTTTTGATGAGATAGATATTGAGGATAGAAAGATAGTTGTCAAAGAAGGAGATACTCTTTCGCTTGGTACACATACGCTTCAGTTTATTCTTGCTCCAATGATTCATTGGCCGGAGGTTATGATGAGTTATGAGCAGAGCGAGAAGGTATTTTTCTCTGCAGACGCATTTGGTAAGTTTGGTGCTCTTGATTTTGACGATCCTGAAGGCTGGGCTTGTGAAGCAAGACGTTATTATTTCGGTATAGTAGGAAAGTATGGAATGCCGGTTCAGACACTTCTTAAGAAGGCCGCTGCTCTGGATATCGAGAAAATACTTCCTCTTCATGGACCAGTTCTTCCTATGCCGGGAACTGAGCTTAAATACTACCTGGATACATATAATACCTGGAGCAGCTATCAGCCTGAGACTCATGGAGTATTTGTAGCTTACGCTTCAATTCATGGAAATACAGCTAAGGCAGCTAATAAACTGGCTGAGCTTCTTGAAGCTAAAGGAGAGAAAGTTGCTATATCTGATCTTTGTCGTGAAGATATGGCTGAATGTGTGGAAGATGCTTTCAGATATGATCGTATGGTTCTCTGCGCATCAAGTTATGATGGTGGAGTATTCCTTCCGATGCATGATTTTCTTACACATCTTTCTGCCAAAACTTATCAGAACCGTAAGGTTGCTCTTATGGAGAATGGTTCCTGGGCACCAAGTGCTGCCAGAACTATGAAGGGAATCCTTGAAGGATTTAAGAATGTGGAAGTACTTGACACATCTGTTACAATTAAATCGGCTTTTAAAGAGTCAGATATTCCTGCTGTAGAAGCTCTTGCTGATGCAGTAGTAGAAGCTGGAAAGTAATATAATGTCACCTCATCTATTATAGATGGGGTGATTGCTATGTTAATCCTGTTGAATAAACAGGAAAGAATTATTTATAGTTTAAATGGGAGAGAAGACATGGGCGGATTTTTTGCTACAGCATTAAAGGGAGATTCGGTATTTGATCTGTTTTATGGGACAGACTATCATTCACATCTCGGAACGAGACGTGCGGGGTTGGTTGTACATGGGAGAGATGGTTTTAACAGAGCCATCCATAATATTGAGAATGCACCTTTCAGAAGTAAATTCAGTAAAGATGTGCATGATATGGAAGGAAATCTCGGTATAGGCTGTATTTCAGATTATGATCCTCAGCCGCTTCTGGTTCGTTCACATCACGGAACTTATGCAATTACTACCGTAGGTAAGATAAATAATTCTGATGAGCTTATCGCTGAAGTTTTCAAAAGTGGCGGATCACACTTCCAGATGATGAGTACCGGTGAAGTTAACAAGACAGAGCTTACCGCAGCACTCATAAATAAGAAGGATAATCTTATCGAAGGAATCAAATATGCTCAGGATGTTATAGAAGGTTCTATGACAATTCTTCTTCTTACCCAGGATGCCGTTTATCTGGCAAGAGATAAATATGGAAGAACTCCTGTTGTTATTGGTAAGAAAGAAGACGAAGGTTATTGTGCTGCCTTTGAATCCTTCTCATATCTTAATCTCGGATATAAGGATTACAGAGAACTTGGTCCTGGAGAAATAGATGTCATGACTCCTGAGGCTGTGACAATAATGGAGAAACCTGGAGAGAAAATGCGCATATGTACATTTCTCTGGGTTTACTACGGATATCCTTCTGCCAGATATGAAGGCTTATCTGTAGAAGAAATGAGATATCGTTGTGGAGAGGCTCTTGCAACAAGAGACGGGTTCACAAGGGATGATATAGATGCTGTAGCCGGTGTTCCTGATTCAGGTACAGCTCATGCTATGGGATATGCTAATAAATCCGGAGTGCCTTTCTCAAGACCTTTCGTTAAATATACTCCTACATGGCCACGTTCATTTATGCCTACACATCAGAATAAGAGAAATCTTATTGCTAAAATGAAGCTGATACCTGTTCATGAACTGATAGATGGAAAGAAGCTTCTTCTTATCGATGATTCTATCGTTCGTGGAACTCAGCTCAGAGAAACAACTGAATTCCTGTATGAGAGCGGTGCTAAGGAAGTTCATATAAGACCGGCCTGTCCGCCACTGCTTTTCGGATGTAAATATATTAATTTCTCCAGATCTAATTCTGAGATGGAGCTTATAGCAAGACAGGTAATTTCTGAAGAAGAGGGCGAGAATGTTGACAGAACAATTCTGGATGATTATGCAAATCCTGATTCTGACAGGTATCACCTCATGCTTGAAAGAATACGCCAGAAGCTGAACTTTACAACTCTGGCTTATAACAGACTGGATGATATGATTGCAGCAACAGGTATCGATAAGGAGAAGCTTTGTACCTATTGCTGGGATGGAAGAGAGTAAGAATGTTCAGAAGAGTTTGCTCGACTCGCAGGAAATGCTCGCTGAGCAAACTTTCTTCACAGATAAAAATGGTAGGGCAAAACACCGCTACTTATGATATGGTTCGTTATTTATGATGCGGAAGGATCGGTATATCTGCTCAAGTAGTATTACACGCATCAGCTGATGAGGAAAGGTCATATCAGAGAAACTTAGAGCCAGATTGCTTCTGGATAAAACTGAATTATGTAAACCGAGTGAGCCGCCTATTATAAATATGAGGTGGCTCTTTCCTTTAATATTCAGATTCTCAATTTCTGCTGCAAGCTTCTCACTTGACAGCTTTTTTCCTGCTATCTCAAGTGTAATTACATGGCAGTCAATACTTCCTGAATCAGGAATGTATTTAAGAAGTCTGTCTGCCTCCTTCTGTAGAATTATATTCTTCTCGTTATCAGAGCAGTTGTCCGGAGTTTTCTCATCCGAAACCTCTATGATGTTAAGAGTGCAGTAGCGTGACAGCCTTTTCTTATATTCATCTAATGCATCTCTGTAGAATTTCTCTTTGATTTTTCCAACGCATAGAATATCTATCTTCATAATAGTCCTTTCTTATCTAGTACTCTTGAGACAATATTTTATAGATAATATATTATCTATATATTAATTATAGAGGTAATCCCTAAAACCTTGATAATTGTCTTGTATTTGTGTATACTCCTAAAACAAAAACGGGTTTGATAAATGTATAATACTGAAATAAAAAAATCAGATAATAATATAGAAATAAAAGATATTGATAAAAATATTAGCATTAAACATTTCAGTGCCAGGAAGATTGTTTTTATGATTCTTTCGCTTATGTGGATGGTAGTAATATTTATGTATTCTTCCAGAAATGCCGAGTTAAGCACTGAAGACAGTCATGAAGTAGGAATGATGATCGGACAGGTCACAATTTCTGATTTTGAAGACTGGTCCTATGAACGTCAGATCAGCTTTGCCCAGAGTATTGATCATCCTGTAAGAAAGACTGCTCATTTCATCGAATATGCTGTTCTTGGTATCTTTCTGTTTGGAACATGGACTGACAGGAAGAGAAAATCATTAATCAATATTATTATTCCCTTTATTGTGGGGGCTGTCTATGCTTTAAGCGATGAACTTCATCAGCTTCTGGTGGCAGGAAGAGCAGGAATGTTCAGTGATGTTCTTCTGGACAGCAGTGGAGTTATGTCAGGGATTCTGATTGTATTTTTGATTATTTCAGTTTTTCGTGCTGTTAGTTCCAAAAATAAATAATATACATTATTCATTTTATATTTTTCATTATTTATAATTTATTCCTCGTTGTAAGGATTATAATCACTTAGAGGATAAGGTTCCTTTATTCGGATAATCTTCATTATCTCATCAATATCTTTTCTTATTACGCCGCCGGTTATCAGTTCGCCTGCGCCATATCTTTCAAGCTCTGCATTAACAATACCATCATTTTCGGCTATATAGAAAAGTATACCTCTCTTATTAAGGCTCTTATTCAAAGCCAGCAGCCTGTCTGCTGCAGTTATATCAACATTATTTATTCCACTTCCGTAAATTATTATAACTCTGGTATTTTTATCATATTCGGATTCCAGTTCGTTTACAAAAGTATCTATATTAGCGAAGAAAAGATTTCCGCTGAATCTATATATTAGAACGCCTTGAATTGGCCTTGCATCTTCATGAGCTTTAAGTGAGTAGAAACCTTCATGTCCCGGTCGAATGCCGAGAAAGCTTCTCTGTGGTGAAACAGCCTGTCTGATAACAGAGAAGAAGGAAAGCACAACTCCTATGACAACACCGTAAACTGTTCCGAAAAATAGTACTCCAAGTGTAGCAGAAATAAAAATAATGAAATCCTGACGGCTTATCTTCCAAAGTCTTCTGGCCAGATGAAACTCACAGGCTGAGAGAAGTGCAGCAACTATTATTCCTGTAAGAACAGGCACAGGCAGAAATGGAATGAAACCTGTACAGAAAATAAGAATCAAGGCCATTGAAATACATGCGGAAACACTCATCAGCTGGGAATGTCCGCCGAACTGTCTTACTATGGTAGTTCTGGATACACTTGCATTTACCGGACAGCATCCGAAAACAGAAGATGTAATATTTGCTAGTGAGTAGGCCAGAACTTCGCGTGAAGTATCCAGATCATAACCATCTGAAATTGCATTTGATCTTGAAGCCAGCATGGTTTCAGCCATTATTACGAGAGCAATTGTAAGAGCTGAGAAGCTTAGCTCGGGAAGAATGTGAATATCAATCTCAAGAAGCTTAGGGATTGGAAGTCCGGCTGTTGTTTCCGGAAGCAGTTTTACACCGTAACTATCAATATTGACTTTGGTGGTAAGAATATAGCCGATAATAAGCATAACAACAGACATAGGTAGTTTGGGAAGGATTTTTCTCATAATGAGAATAATGAGCACTGTTGAAATTCCAAGAAGAAGAGAAATACCATTAAAATTCTCAAATTCATGATAAATATGAAGAATTAGTTCGGGGAGTTCACCTGTTCCAGGGGCTCCTCCGAAAAGCTTGGGAAGCTGCATGGTTATAATCTCAAGACATATACCTGTAATAAAACCACCCATTACCGGAACGGAAATATATTTTACAACCCTACCGGCTTTAAATATAAAGAAGACCATGAGCCATAATCCTACCATAAAGGTTAGAACAGGAACAGCATTGACAGCTTCTTTAGATTCGGAAACAATTCCAAGCGATGCTAGGGCACCTCCGGTAAGTGCAGCAGGTGCAGCATCAACTCCGAATACAAAGTCACGGGATGTAGTTATTATTCCATATATCAGAATTGGAAGAAATGATCCATACAGTCCATATATCATGGGAAGGCCTGCAATTTGTGAGTATCCCATGGAAATAGGTATAGAAACAAGAGCTACAATTATCCCTGATAATATATCCTTTGGAATAAATGACAGCCTGTAATCCTTAGTAAACTTTTGATTGAAATATGTTTGTAAATTCATTACCGTACTCTTAAATAAACTTTGAAAGATATGTATGTTTTTAGTATAATGACATAAGTGTCAAAAGTCAAAATGCGTTTTTGCTTGCAAAATAAGCATTTTGAAATTTTGACACGCGAAACACGAGGAAGAAGTTTTTGAAAAAAACGAGATTCCGAGTGTTTCCAGAATTGCGAAAGTTTTCGAAGAAAACGAAGCAATTCTTATGTCATTATATTAGGAAGATTAATGCGTTTTTGCTTGCAAAATAAGCATTTTGACTTATATATTGGAATTTTAGGGAGGTCCCGATGGACGATAAAGGAAACGGTCTTATAATATTTCTCAGAATACTTCTGGTACTGGTAGTACTTTCTATAATAGGTATTGCAGGTGTAATTTTTGTAAATCTGATGAATAAGAACAAGAATAAAAATGATGAAACAGCTCAGCAGGAAATGACAACGACGGAAGAAGTTGAGGAGGCTACTGATAATGTAGCTGCAAGTATTACCGATGCTGTTCAGGATCTTAATGCCGAAGCTAATGGAGATGCTGCTGATATTCCTGAGGACAGCTGGATGGCAGGCAAGGTTCTTCATGATTTTCATCTGAGTGCAAAGACATTGTCTCTTCCAAAGGCAGATCTTAGTCTTTTCCAACAGGCTTTTGAAGATGATTCTGAAGGTGGCGAGAAACCTAAACCGGAGGATGCAGTTGCACAGGGACCGTGGGATATGGTTTCACTGTCTCTTAATTCTGTTGATGGTTCTATAAACTATAATACTCCTGGTGATGCTTCCAAAACTCAGCAGCTTACCAGTACTTATATGATTCTGGTTGATCTGGATACAGATGAGATATTAGCTGAACGTGATTATGATAAAGTAGTAAGCCCTGCGTCGATGACCAAGGTGCTGACAGTACTTACCGCAAGAGAATATATTACTCCTGAAAGTCTGGATGATACTTTTACCATAACAAGGGAAATTACCGATTATGTAGACAAGGAAGACTGTAGTGCTGTAGGATTTCTTCCTGATGATGAAGTTACGGTTCGAGATCTTCTATATGGAACAATTCTTCCTTCAGGAGCAGATGCCGCACTTGGTCTTGCTGAGTACTGTTGTGGCAGTGAAGAGGCTTTTGTTGAAGCTATGAATCAGAAGTGCGAAGAACTTGGCATAGCGGATACTGCTCATTTCACAAATGTGGTTGGTGTATATAATGAAGACCTTCATTGTACTATGAAGGATATGGCAGTGATTCTCAGCATGGCGATTCAGGATGATCTGCTTCTCGATGTACTGTCAAAGAGGAAATATAATACTGACAAAAAGTATGATGATGAGGAGAGCGATATTTATTTCCCTGATGGAATTGAGATTTCCAACTGGTTCCTCAGACGTATTGAGGACAAGGAAATGGATGGTGATGTGATAGCTGCCAAGACCGGTTTTGTAAATGAGGCCGGATGCTGTGCCTGCAGCTATTATGAAGCAGACAATGGTAAGCGTTATATCTGTGTTACAGGTAATTCCTTCAGTTCCTGGAGAACTATTTATGATCATGTATCTGTTTACAGATCACTTACCGATTAAATAAATATGACTTGATTGAAAGTGATGGTCCCTTTTCCGTATAAACGGATGAGGGACTTTTTCTTTATTATCTTTATTAGAGGTATAGAGTTCTTTCCTAATATGCAGTTTACAACACAAAAATGTCAATTTACGACAAATAAAAAGACAAAACCTATATTTGTGATACTATAAATGTGATTTTACACAAAGTCATATATTTATGAATATATGTAAAATATACTTGACAAAATGTAAAAGCAGTGCTAATATCTGTTCAAACGACAGAAATAACTGTCATAACAGTAAAGGGTTAATGAAAGAGAGGTATAAAGATGAAGGTTATTAATTTCAAAGCATTTAAGGATGTGCCGGTTTGTGTTCGCGTTATATGGGGAATCTCCCTTGTTCTTGCATTAATAGGTACTGCAACATTAATGATAAGTTTGGCTCAAATATATGAAATAGAAAGGTGTGTATCTTTGGCGTTCTGTGTTGCCAGCCTTCTGATCAATACTATCGGGCTTAGAAACTATAAGGAAGTATTATATAAAGAGATTTAACAATTTAATCGTTGGAGTTTATTAAGGAGGAATGAAAGGATGTCGCTTATAGTAAAGGATCTTTATAAGAAGTATGGAGAGAAGGTTGTTGTTGATCATATCAGCTTCGAAATGCCGAAGCCGGGGGTATATGCGCTGCTTGGTACGAACGGAGCCGGTAAGACAACATCAATAAGAATGATTCTCGGAATGCTGGATAAGGATGGTGGAGAAGTTACCTGGAATGATAAACCTCTTAATTTCGATACCTGTAACATTGGATATCTTGCAGAGGAGAGAGGTCTCTATCCTAAATATACTCTGGTTGATCAGATGAGATATTTCGGTGAACTCAGGGGGATTGACAGAAAGACTGTAGATGAGAGGATTAAATACTGGGCAGAAAGACTTAAGGTTGAAGAGTACATTTATCCTGAGAAAGCTGCTGAACTTCTGGAGAAGCAGGAGATGGAAGGACGAATCAGATATGATGAGAATGGAAATGTAATTTCTGATGCTTCCTTATCAGCTGCTTCAAATACGAATAAAGGACTTCTGTCCGGTGGAATGAATGCTAAGAAAAAGAAAGCCAAGCTTCAGAGCCCGGATCAGTTATCAAAGGGTAATCAGCAGAAGATACAGTTTCTGATTGCAATGCTTTCAGATCCGGAACTTCTGGTACTCGATGAACCTTTCTCAGGACTGGATCCTGTAAATACAGATATACTTAAGGAAGTAGTAAGAGAACAGATAGCTGCCGGAAAATACATTATAATGTCCAGTCATCAAATGGAAGTTGTAGAAGAGTTCTGTACGGATATTACGATTCTTAATCGTTCCAAGGCGGTTGTTTCAGGAAATCTGAATGATATTAAGAAATCCTATGGACGAGTAAATTTGAATATTAAGGTTGAACAGGATATAACCAGATTTATTGAAGAAGCCGGTATAACACTTGTTTCAGAGAAAGAATTCGAATACACCCTTAAAGTAACAGGTGATGAGCAGGCTAATAAGCTTCTGAGCAGCCTGATAAATGCAGGAATTCCTGTGGTAAGATTTGATCTCAGAGAACTATCACTTCATGAAATATTTGTAAAAGAAGTTGGTGATGGTGCATCGGTAAATGGAGAGGTTGGTGAATATTAAATGAATAAGCGAGAGAATATTTACAGCTTACATGGAATAGATAAGGTATTCAAATTTACTCTGATCCAGACCTTTAAGAATAAGGCGTATGTATTATCCTTCGTTCTTTTTGTTTTAGTTATGACATTTATGGGACCGCTTCAATACATTATGTCCAAGAACGGAGAGGATACAGCCAAAGCTTTGGAGGCTGATTTTGAAAATATAGGTATTAAAAATGTATATGTATTTAATGATACTCCTGTAGAATTCAATCTTTCAGAGATAAATAAAGAAGATAATGAAGATATTACTTCTGAAATTTCCAGGACAGATGATGGAATCAGGATAGGAAATGTGAAGTTTGTTGATTCAACAGATAAGACCTTCAGCAGCAGAAATGAATGGCTGAGAGAAGAGGATGCAATTATATATATTCATACAGTTGATGAAGGGATTGAAGTCAGCGGTATCAGGAAAGATTCTTCAGATATAGATACTGGAGAACTGGATGATGTTACAGCTGTCATTAAAGATAATTATGAGAAAGCACGACTGAGAAATATAAATATAAGCAATGAAGACATTATTAAGATAAGCTCAGGTGTGCATACAGACGGAGTTGTAAAAGAGGCTGATTATGTTGCTGAGCAGAGTAAGACTATCTCCGGACAGAAGTATTATACATATATTCTTGGTTTTTCAGTTATAGTAATGATGATTGTTTCGGTTTCAAATTCCTTTATAATTGCATCTGTTACTGAAGAGAAGCAGTCCAAGCTTGTGGAAAGCCTGCTTGTAAGTGTGAGACCTATGGCACTTCTTATGGGAAAGATATTTGGAATGATGGCGTATGTATTATCGATTCTTGTGTGTGGATTCATAGGTTCAAAAATATCTGATATAGTTTTAAAGAGTGTAATGAAGGTCAGTGAGGAGAATTATTCAGGAAGCGGATTTGACCTTTCTATATTCAAGCAGTTCGGTCCTTCAGGATTTGTAATAATGCTTGTTGCTCTTATGCTTGGATATCTTACCTTTGGAATAGTGGGCGGAATATTCGGAAGTGCCTGCAATACAACAGAAGACATTCAGAGTGCTACAGGTTCAGTAATGGTTTTCGTTATGACAGGTTATATGGGAGCTATGTTTATGGGTATGATGGACAAGAATATTCTTAATCTGATCATGGCCTTTGTTCCTCCGTTCTCATATTTCAGTGCACCGATAATGTATGTGACTGGAAGAATTGAATTGTGGAGCCTGCTGCTTTCATTTGTTCTTCAGACTGTAATAGTGGTTCTGCTGACAAGACTTTGTGCAAAAACATACAGAAATCTCATTCTGAGTGATTCGAGTACACCGAAAATTAAGGCTATTTTCAAGTCTGCCAAGGTGTGAAAGGAGAAGAGAAATGTTTAGGAATTTCGATAAAGTATTTAAATTCACATTTAAAAATCAAACATCTATGGGTGGATATAAGAAACTTACCTTCACAGTAGCTCTTCTTCTGATTATCATCCCTATAGCTATCTTTGTGCTGGTAGAAAAGTTCAAAGATTCGGATGAGGATCTTAAGCCGTGTGGAGCTGAGAAGGTTTATGTGGTCAATGAAGCTACTCCCGGAATGGATTATGCTGTTTTGAATATGCTCAATGTAGAGGGATATACCGGCATAACCTATGAGAATATAGACGATGTTGATACGGCATTACAAAAGGTTAAAGATAATGGTGAGAAGAAAAGTTTAATTCTTCAGTTTAATGTTTCTGATGATTCTATAGATTCCAGAATCATACTTCCTGAGGGATCGGATCTTGAGAAAGAGGATGCAGAGAATCTTGATAAATATATAGATATGAATGGCAGGACAATTGCTGTTCTCGCTTCAGGTGTAGATGTTCAGGAACTGGGAGCTCTTACAGTTAAGACTGATTATGATCTGTATGAGACCAGTGGATATGATAAAGGTGTCAGTATTTATGATGATCAGAATGTTGCTGATGAACAATTATCTGAAGATATGAAGCCGGTATTTAATATTGTTCTTACATTCCTCTGTATAATGGTTATCTATTTTGTTGCACTGTTCTATGGAAATGGAATTATGCAGAATATAGTTCTTGAGAAGAGCTCTAAGCTTATGGATACAATGCTTATTTCTGTTCGTCCTGAGGCGATGGTATTTGGAAAGATGCTGGGTGTTCTGGCAGCTGCTGTTATTCAGTTCTTTACCTGGATAATTTCCCTTGTAATTGGCCTGGTTGGAGGAGTTAAAATAGTCGAGTATCTTAAACCTGATACTGATAATATGGTAATAACCTTTTTCAATAATTTTGATGCGATGGGACTTTTTAAACCTGTCAGTATCGTAATAGCAATTGTAGCTCTTTTGGTCGGTATTGTTTTCTATTCATCAATAGCAACTATATGTGGTGCTATTTCAAGTACCAAGGAAGAAGCTGCAAGTAATCAGGGCCTGTTCATTATGGTTCTTATAATAAGCTTCTATATGGTTCTTTTCGGCGGACTTAAAGGCGAAAGTGTAGCTACCTGGATGTATATGCTTCCTTGTACAGGAGCTATGGTTCTGCCGGCTGGAGTATGTTCAGGATCTCTTTCAATTGCTTTGGCAGCTGTTGGACTTCTGATCATGATTATAACTACAATTCTGCTGATTATTCTTGCAGGTAAATTATACACAATGATGGCGCTTTATAAGGGTAATAAAGTAAATATCAGTAAGGCAATGAAGATGCTTATGTCATCAAAGTAAGAAGGACAGGTCCTATTGAATTATTTTGATAAAATATTCACTTATAAAGTGGACTAAAAAGGAGGTCGACTATGAGCGTGGCTGGCAGTATCGGGTTTATGGTTGGAATGATTTTAGTAATAGTGATTTCAGTTTTAGCCGGGATGTTTATCGTAAGCAGAATGAATTCAGATAAGGAATTTAAAACAAAATATGATGAAAGACAGCAAATTGTAAGAGGTAAGGGATATAAATTTGCCTTCTGGACAATGGTGGGTCTGCTTGTGCTTAATATAATATTTGACGCGTCAGACATACATCTTCCGATGAAAAATTCTGTATTATACTTTGTTATTATATTAATCGGAATAATGGTACATACTGTCTACTGTGTGTTTAATGATGGATATTTCGGTATGAATAATCCACCTAAACAATACTATATATTTATGTTTTTTATCGGACTTTTAAACCTGGTAATTGGATTCATTAATTCAAAAGGTGGACGATTGATTGACGATGGAATTATTGATACACCATTTATTAATCTTCTATGTGGAATGATGTTTGTTGTACTTGGAATCTGTATTGTGATTAAACGAATTATATCAAAATCCGATGATGAATCTGATGATGAAGAAGATGATGAACAGTAGGAGGGTGGAATATGAAGAATCTAAAACTGAAATCCGCCCGGGCGGCGAAGGATATGTCTCAGGCGGATCTTGCTGAGGCTGTAGGAGTATCCCGTCAGACTATCAATTCCATTGAGAAGGGAGATTACAATCCGACTATTAAACTATGTCTGTCGATATGCAAGGTCCTGAATAAAACCCTGGACGAAATATTCTGGGAAGAAGAATGAATTGTTTATTACGCTTAATTTGAGAAATAGATGATGTTATTCTTCATAAATGATAATATATATTTCAATGGCGGTATGATATCATACCGCTATTGTTTTAGGCTTTCGTTTATCATTATAAATGTTGCTAAATGTAAAACAATAAAGTAAAATAAACAAGTGATAAAGTTATTCAGTTATTCAGGGTGGAACAGTAATGGCAAGTCAGCTTTTTGTAGATTTATATGGTTGTGACGAACAATTACTTAATAACGAAGAAGAAATGCGAAGTATTGCAAGACAGGTTGTTTCTGAAATAGGTGCAGAGATAGTAGACGAATGTGTACATACCTTTGAACCTATCGGAATAACTTATTTTGCTGTTATTACGACTTCGCATTTTTCTATTCATACCTGGCCGGAATATGGCTATGCTGCGGTAGATGTTTTCTCCTGTGGTGAGTCTGTTGCCGATAGAATATCAGATAGATTGAAGGAATTGTTTAAAGCTGCAGATATCAGAGTCGGCAGATGTGAAAGGGTTATAGGAAAGGTACCGGAAAGGTTGGAAGTATAATGGCGATAAGAGAATTTTATATTAATGAAACGATTATGGCCGATGGTGATTATTACAATATTCTCGGCAAAATAACCTACCAGAACAAGGCGGATGGCAAGACCTGGGACGAATACAGGCTCCGGTCAACTGCATTTGCAAATGAAGAGAGATGGCTCTCGGTTGATAATGCCTATAACGAGTTCTCGCTCTCAAAGATAAATCCATTTGCAAGTACTATGGGATATCATGTGGTAGACAGTGGCTCTGCAAGGGCTGTGGCTGTTTCCGGTGATGTGGACGTTGATGTAGGTGATGAATTTACCTTTGAGGAGTATGAGGACAGGGAAGAGGAGAAGATAATATCCATCGAACACTGGGATGATGGAGACGAGTATTCTTCCGGTTATTATCTTGATCCCTGGGAGTTTGGTCGGGAAGGTGAAAATGTAAGATCCGGCGGAGGTGGTGGCTCTGGCTCAGGAGGCAGCATCGGAAGTAAAATTGTATCATATCTGATAGTTGCGATGATATTTGGCGGGGCTTTTCTTTCAGAGTTTTCATCAAGCTTGTTTTTCGGCCATAAGAAGATATCATCTTATCTCAAGAAATCATCTTTCTATGAGTATACAACCTCTATTACAGGCGAGGAAAAACAGAAAGCTGATGTATATGAATACTTAAGCGGTTCTTCACTGCTTCAGAATTATAGTGAAGAAGAGGCTTTAATGAGTGTCGCAATGAACATTATAGATGGTGTTGAAGGTAATTCGGATTCTATTCAGCAGAATAATGAGAAGGATGACAAGACAGTTGCCATACTTACTAAGAAGGAATACTGCATAGTTTATCGGAGTGAGGATGACAAGATATTGGTTCAGGTATCTCCAAGGAAATATGCATATACCACCGATAAAGAACCATATCGTTCGAGACGCAGAACCAGGAGATATTATAGAAGATTCTATTATTCACGAGGATATAGCTCTGATTCGGGATCCTATTCCCGTTCACGTTCTTCCTACGATGGATATTCGGATGGAACTATTGATTATGACGCAGGTAATGGTCTCAACTCATATTCAGACAGCGTAAGACAGAGTAGTATCAGCTCAAGAGATTCTGATGGTGGTGGACTGAGCAGCGGTAAATAGTGATTTTTATATGAAAGTGAGGGTGTAGTTATGGCCAATATATTAAGTGAATTAGTAAGTGTAACAATATATTCAGTACTGGGGATCTTTCTTATGCTTCTTGGAAGTTTTATAGTTGATCTTGCAATTCCATGTTCATTTCCAGAGGAAATCAAGAAGGGTAATAAAGCAATCGGATGGATTTCAGCAGGGGCTTACATTGCCATTGGTCTTATAATCAAAATGGCTATTTCAGGTGGTGATGTAGTAAGTGAGGTTGAAGCAAACCTGGTATCAGGACTTATCAGTACAGTATTCTATTATGCCCTCGGAGTAGTATTCCTTGTTATCGGATACCTTCTTCTTAAACTTCTGAATAAGAAATATGACCTTAATGCTGAAGTTGGAAATGGAAATGCAGCGGCAGGAATAATGGTATTTGGAATGTTCGTTGGTCTCGGATTAGTTATAAGCGGAGTTATAGCTTAAGGAACCATAATATGAAAAAATATAGACTTTTAATGTTAACCACACTGATAATATCGGGCTGTTCAATGGTCTACGAGCTTATTATCAGTGCGGTTAGCTCGTATCTGGTGGGGGACAGCACACTTCATTATTCCATAACTATCGGACTATATATGTTCGCTATGGGGGTAGGGTCATTTCTCTCTAAATTCATAAAGAAAGATCTCTTCAACTGGTTCGCAAATATAGAAATCGGAGTGGGCATTATTGGTGGACTCAGCTCGCTTCTTCTTTTTTTGTCGAATCTTTATCTGGATTCTTATGAGATTGTCATGTATATAGAGATAATTCTGATTGGAACAATTGTCGGCGCTGAGATTCCTGTTCTGACAAGGATTATTGAGAATGACAACAAAGATCTTCGTATTACGCTTTCCAGTCTTTTCAGTTTTGATTATATAGGTGGACTTATCGGTTCAGTTGCATTTCCTCTGCTTCTTATGCCTAAGCTGGGATTCTTTGCAACCTCCTTTATGGCCGGTACATTTAATCTTATATGTGCATGTCTGATAGTTTTTAAATATCAGGATAGGATACGTGGAGCAAAGCTGTATAAGCTTCTGACCATTGTTCTTATGATAATAATGATATTCGGAATGGTGGTTTCCGAGAATATAGGAAATTTCATAGAGAATGGTCTTTACAGAGATGCAGTGATCATGTCCGAACAGACTCCTTATCAGAAGATAGTTGTCACTCGTCATAAGGATGATGTCAGGTTATATATAGACGGTAATGTACAGTTCTCATCTATGGATGAATATAGATATCATGAGGCTCTGGTCCATATACCCATGAGTGTGACAGGAGATCGTTCGGAAGTTCTCATTCTGGGTGGTGGTGATGGAATGGCAGCGAGAGAGCTGCTGAAGTATCCGGATACCAATATAACCATGGTTGATCTGGACAGTGAGATGACAAGAATCTGTAGTGAGAATAAGATTATTTCCGCACTTAACGAGGGTTCGCTGGATTCGGACAGGCTGACAATAATTAATATGGATGCCTATGAATATCTTGAGAAATGTGACAAGAAGTATGGCGTTGTGATCGTAGATCTTCCTGATCCCAATAATGAAGCTCTGGCAAAGTTGTATTCTAATGTATTTTATCGTATGTGTGGAAATGTACTTACTCCTGATGGGGTAATAAATGTACAATCTACAAGTCCGTATTATGCTACCAAATCTTTCTGGAGTGTTACCAAAACACTTGAAAGTGAAGGCTTCACCGTGGCTCCATATCACCTGCAGGTTCCTGCGTTTGGAGACTGGGGCTTCAATATGGCGGTTAAACAGAATAACGAATATATCAATAACATAGAAACTATTCAAATTGATCCATCAATAACAACTAAATATTTAACAGCTGATAATATACCGGCACTTTTCAAATTTGGTAAAGATGAAATGCCTGCTGAAGGCGAAGTAGTAGAAGCTAATCAGCTTACTAAACCGGTTATGATCCAATATTATAACGATGCTGTCAGAAATTGGGAATAAATGAGTTAATGAGGGGAATCCTTGTTGACTCATTTTCTTTGTATAATTGAAACAGCGTTTCCTAATATGCGTTTCCTTTTATTCATTTCTTATTATGAGTTTTCTAAAAATAATGCTTGACATTTTAAATAAATTGTGTAAAATTAAATTGTACACAATTGAAATGCGCTGATTGAAATATTAAATTCATAGCAATAATGAAGGAGGATGATACAAATGTTCTATGATTTAAGTGTAACTGCTCCTGATGGTAGCGAAGTAAGTATGAAGGATTATGAGGGAAAGGTGGTGCTGGTTGTAAATACAGCAACCGGCTGCGGTTTTACTCCTCACTATAAAGATCTTGAAGCTATGTATGAAAGCTTTCATGATAAGGGATTTGAAATAATAGACGTACCCTGCAATCAGTTCGCAGGACAGACTCCTGGTACAGATGATGAAATACATGAATTCTGTCAGCTTAAATATCATACACAGTTTCCTCAGATGAAGAAGTCAGATGTTAATGGCGAAAATGCTATTGAGTTATTCAAATATCTCAAATCAGAGAAAGGCTTCGAAGGATTTGGAAAAGGACCTAAAGCTTTGGCAATGTCTGCTATGCTTAAGAAGATTGATAAGGATTATAAGAATAATCCGGAGATTAAATGGAACTTTACAAAATTTATTATAAATCGTAAAGGTGAAGTAGTAGCAAGATTTGAACCAACCGCTGATATGAAGGAAGTAGCAAAATTCGTTGAGGAACTACTATAAATAAAAATCAAGAAGGACTATAACTTCTGATTGAGAAAAAAGAGGATTGGATATGAGTAAATATGATTGTCTGAAACTTGAAAATCAGCTGTGCTTTCCACTATATGCTTGTTCAAAGGCAGTGACCAGACACTATAAGCCCTTCCTGGATAGATATGATCTCACCTATACCCAATACATAACTATGATGGTAATGTGGGAGAAGAAAAAAGCAAGTGTCAAGGAGTTGGGACAGTGCCTGTATCTTGATTCAGGTACACTGACCCCGGTTATAAATAAGCTCGAGAAAAAGGGATATATATCGAAGCATAGAAGTACAGACGATGCAAGAGGAGTAGACGTAGAGATTACCGAAGAGGGAAAAAAGCTGAGAGATAAAATGGTTAAAGTTCCCGCAGAAATGGGAGGCTGCGTCAATCTAAGTGAAGAGGATGCCAAGGATCTGTACCGGATACTATATAAGATTCTGGGACATTTTGATGAGATAGATAAATAGAAAAGGAGAAAAGAATTATGGCAGTTATAGAGATTAAAGAAGATCAGTTTGAAGAAGTTGTTTTAAAGAGTGAAGTTCCTGTACTTGTGGATTTTTTTGCCACCTGGTGTGGACCTTGCCAGATGATGGCACCGATACTTGAGCAGCTCTCTGAGGAGAAGCAGGATGTAAAGATCGCATCCATTGATGTTGATGATGCTGAAAGACTTGCTATACAGTATGGCATCTCAAGCATACCATGCATGATACTATTTAAGAATGGAGAAGAGGCTGATCGTGTGATTGGTGCAGTTCCAAAGGCAAAGCTTGAGCAGGTTATTTCATAGGGGTGTCTGTTGAATCAAGGCATTGATATGTCGGTTGAATCAAATCATAGATATGTATATTGATTCAATTCATAGATATGTCGGCTGAATCATTTCATATATGTGTTGGTTGAGATATAGATGGATTATAATATTGGTTATATATAGAAAAAGGGAGAAGTTATGTCTGAATTAAGTAATATAATTGATGTAGCAATAGTAGGTGCCGGACCGGCAGGACTTTCAGCTGCTATCTACGTGCAGCGTGCCGGTAAGCATGCGGTATGTTTTGAGGCACTTACAGTGGGAGGACAGATAGTAAATACACCTGAGATAGCTAACTATCCTGGAATCAAGAAAACCAGTGGGTTTGAATTCTCTATGGGACTCTACGAACAGGCTACAGAGCTTGGAGCAGAGGTTTTATATGAAAAAGTTACAGGGATAGCCGGGGTAGAGGTTGACTCGGAAGGGAATTCGGATACTGATCAGGAAAATGTTCCAGAAACAGATTCAGAAACTGGTTCAGAAGAACCGGGTTATCATACGGTTGATGATGGGAAGAAAATATTTACCGTAAGTACGGAGTCCGGAAAGACCTTTCAGGCAAGAGCTGTCATCATAGCTACCGGAGCTAAGAACCGTCACCTCGGTCTTCTGCGAGAGGAAGAACTTACAGGTCGTGGTATATCCTACTGTGCAACCTGTGATGGCGCATTTTTTAGGAAGAAAGATGTGGCTGTAAATGGTGGTGGAAATACAGCTCTTGAGGATGCACTGTTCCTGTCAAACTATTGCAATAAGGTTTACATAATACATAGAAGAGATGAATTCAGAGGAGAACCGAATAACCTTGAAGCTGTGAAAGCAAGAGATAACGTAGAACTGGTTCTGAACTCAACAGTTACTGAATTAAAGGGAGATAAAACCTTAGAAGCAGTAACGGTAAAGGATAAGCTGACAGGAGAAGAAAAGGATATAACTGTTCAGGGACTATTCATCGCAATAGGTCAGGAACCGAATAATCAGGCCTTTAGAGATATAGTAGATTTGGATAGCGCCGGATACATCACGGCTGATGAAAAATGTATCACAAAAACTCCCGGAGTTTTTGTGGCGGGAGATACCAGGACGAAGACCGTCCGCCAGCTGACAACAGCTGCATCAGACGGGGCAGTAGCCGCTCTTGCTGCGTGTGAATATATAGATCGTAATTAGAGTTATTATAACACTCGATTAGAGTAATACTTATATTGAGGGTATAAAATACTATTATATATTTGTTTTGATAATGTTTAATATAAGGACGATTCTTTCTGATTATGTTTGAAATAAATCAAAAAAGAACCGTCCTTTTAGTTTGTATATATGTTATAATCAAACTATAGTCAGGTAAGTTGACGGATTCATCTTACCGGGGGTAAATAATGGGGAGACATATTACGATTTAAAAGGGTATGTCACAAACGTTTAGAGAAAGGAGAAGGTATGCTTAAAGAATGGGTTAAAGAAGAACGTCCATCTGACGATGAAATATCTGCAAGGCTCGAGAAAGCACGTGCTGAACTGGCTGTCAGACAGATGGCAATCAAAGAGAAGAATCTTCCTGTGCTTGTAATTATGGATGGCTGGGGTGCCGCCGGTAAAGGAAGTGTTCTGGGAAGAATAATTAAGAATCTGGATCCGAGATTCTTTAAATGTGAAACACTCACGCAGGAAACAATCGAAGAGGCCAGGAGGCCATTTCTGTACAGATATTTTGTAAGGATTCCTAAAGCAGGGCAGATATCCTTCTTTGATGGTAGCTGGATGGATGAGGTTACCGGCAGATATCTGCATGGTAAGATTAATGAAAAGGAATATAAGCAACATTTAACCAGTATTAAAAGATTTGAGAGACAGTTAAATGATAATGGTTATCTGGTCGTTAAATTCTTCTTCCATATAAATGAGAAGATTCAGAAGAAGAGGCTGAAGGAACTGGAAGCTGATGAATACACGAAGTGGCGTGTTGCTTCGAAGGATAAATGGCAGAATAAGCATTATGATAAATGTTTCAAAGTCTATGATGAATATATAGAAGCAACCAATCAGTTCGTTGCACCATGGTATTTCATAGATTCTACTAATAAGAAATGGTCTGAGCTTCAGATGACTGAAATTCTTATATCAAGCATTGATACAGCTCTTAAGAATGCTGAAGCGAAGCAGAATGCACCTATGCTTCAGAATACATTTCCAATGAAGAGTATTCCAAAGCTGTCAGAAATCTCCCTGGATAAGAGTATTACTGATGAGGAATATAAGAAGGAACTTGATAAGCTGCAGAAGAGATTATCTGAACTGCATAATGAGCTCTACCATAAGAAGATACCTGTAATTATAGCTTATGAAGGCTGGGATGCAGCAGGTAAGGGAGGCAATATTAAACGAATTGCAGCAGCCCTTGATCCAAGAGGTTATGAGGTTCATCCTATTGCCAGTCCCGAACCGGCTGAGAAAGCAAGGCATTATCTGTGGAGATTCTGGAACAGATTACCTAAAGACGGTCATATAGCAATCTTTGACAGAACCTGGTATGGACGAGTAATGGTTGAACGTCTGGAAGGCTTCTGTTCTGAGAATGACTGGCAGCGTGCATATAACGAGATAAATGAATTCGAGAAAGAACTCGCAGACTGGAATGCAGTTATCATTAAATTCTGGGTGCAGATAGATAAGGATACTCAGCTTGCAAGATTCACAGACCGCCAGAATACTCCGGAGAAGCAATGGAAGATAACAGACGAAGACTGGAGAAACAGAGAGAAATGGGATCTCTATGAAGGTGCGATTGATGAGATGCTTCAGAAGACCAATACAACCTTCGCACCATGGCATGTTCTTGAATCAAACGACAAAAAATATGCAAGAATTAAGGCCCTTAAAATAGTGATAAAATCCATCGAAAAGAAACTTGCAGAATCATAGAAATGATGATAGAATAATTAGCGGTCTGAAAAGACCGCTAATTATTTACTAAGCTCAGCAAACTGAGCTTATAATAACTAAATATATAATAACGGTGCGTGGCTCAGTTTGGTAGAGCGCTGCTTTCGGGACAAGACGCCCGATAACCGTTTTACAACTTAATAATTTTATCATCGGTGCGTGGCTCAGCTTGGTAGAGCGCGTCGTTCGGGACGACGAAGTCGCAGGTTCAAATCCTGTCGCACCGACTTTTTTGTGCCATTTTCTAAGAATTTTCTAAGAATTTCTTGTTTATTCTTGAAAAACCCCTGAAATTAAGGTTAATAGTTACAAATATTAATCAATACATCCTACATCTATTGCATATCTCTTAGCTCCAATAAGCCATCCGGTTGATTCAACTGTAAGTTGTTGTAGTTCTGTCGGAATATCTGATATATTTCCAACAAATAAATCCTCAACCAGAGGATCACAAGGATCAAGTGAAAAATGCTTGTATATTTTTATAGGTGTATCAGGATTATTGTGAGTCATCAGTTCTTTTATTATCATTTGTATTCCCATCTTCACTTTTACTATTGATATCTGTAGTGTCTTCATCATCAAAGACTGAAAGATCTACTGGAATTGAATCTATCATATCGGCAGCTATCTCAGTCTTAGATTCTTTTTCCTTGGCTTTTGCATATATTCTTATTGTGGTATCAGGATCTGTGTGACGCATCCACTTCTGAATTCTCTTAATGTCGTAACCTTTATGGATAAGTATGGATGCACATGATTTCCTGAGTCCATGAAATGTTACATCCTGAGGGAGTTCTTTGTGTCTCTTTTTAAGCTTAGTAAATGCTTTAGATGGATAGTCTGGATAGAAGAGTGTACCATCCTCATGTTTGAATATGTAATCATTATCATTATATGCTGAACCAAAGAGCTCTCTGTATTGCTGTTCTTTTTCCTTAAGCTTCCTGAACATCTCAATCTGAGTGGAATCTAAAGGATAGGACTGCCTGCTGGCTTCGGTTTTAGTACCATCTATTCTGTTAATCTTAGTCCCTCGGGTAACTTTATGCCTAATCTTAATGATCTTTTTCTCAAAATCAATAGCATCCCATTTTAAGCCTAAAGCTTCAGATCGCCTTAATCCATAGATAAGGGTTGTGTGGAATAAAGGATATAACTGATGATTCCTTGATATTTCAAGAAAGTGCATTGCTTCTTCATAAGAGAAAAACACTTCATCTTCATCCTTGCTGCTAAGATGTTCATCAGAAAGCTGTTTATTTATAGTGACATTCTTAACAGGATTTATAGAAATGATTCTTTTTGTGATGCCATATTCCATAATGTTATAAAACACTCTTTTTACATCCTGTACTGTTCTTGTGCCAAGATTTTTCCCTGTGAAAAGTAAATCCAGAAAGTCCTGGATGTACTCTTCGTTGATATCTTTAACCTTAACATTTCTAAAGTATTCAAGAATGTGATTGCATTTGTACATATAGCCAGCATAGGTGGTATCGGCTAAAGTTCGTTTCTTATCATTCAGATAAATCTTTAGGAAACTCTCGAAAGTAATATTTTTGTCATCAATAGATGGATTCTTATCCGAGAGTATAGCATTTCTCACATCAATAGCTTTCTTTATATTCTCAGCTGAATCATTAAGATTAGTAGGAATCCAATCATTAATATACTTTTTATTACCATTCTTAATAATCGTTTTGCTAACGACTATATAAAGCATACCGCTCTTACTATATACACCTTTGGCTTTTCTGCCTTCCTTGCGTGGTCTTGCCATACTTATCCGACCTCCTCATTAAACTTCATGTCCGGATAGATAAACTCAAGAAGATAAGGTTTAGGTATTCTATATTTTTTACCTATCTTTATAGAACGGATCTTTCCTTCTGCAAGGTATTTGTAAACGGTATTGCGTCCTATATGTAAGATCTTCTGTAAGTCTTCCGGTAAGAGTACATCTTTATACTCACTTAACATTTTTGTATATTCCATGTGTTTTTCCTCCTGTTCATTCTAAATTCATTGATGATTTCTTTTACGGCCTCTCGTGGTGTAGGATCATTAATTCCACACGCATCCTTGAGGTCGAGCATTTGTTCTTTTAATCTGCGGTTAGTCCGCTGTCTGTCTCTTTTCTTCATAACTCTCCCTTCCGGGGTTATTAAAATAACCCCTTTCTGT